>NZ_JAGFIP010000027.1:0-33956 GCF_017582705.1 Paenibacillus sp. F411 | reverse complement strand
TCGGTTTTTCGAGTTCATTTACTCCAGACCCGCCACAGCGGCGCAACGAGTTCGGTTTTTCGCGTTCATTTACTTCAGACCCGCCATAGCGGCGCAACGAGTTCAGTTTTTCATGTTCATTTACTCCAGACACGCCACAGCGGCGCAACGAGTTCGGATTTTCGAGTTTGTTGGCTCCAGACCCGTCCCAGCGGCAGAATGAGTTCGGTTTTTCGAGTTCATTTACTCCAGACCCGCCAAAGTGGCGCAACGAGTTCGGTTTTTCGTGTTCATTTACTCCAGACCGGCCACAGTGGCGCAGCGAGTTCGGATTTTCGCATTCGTTGGCTCTAGACCCGCCACAGCGGCGCAATGAGTGTGGTTTTTCGCGTTCGTTGGCTCTAGACTCGTCCTAGCGGCGCAATGAGTGTGGTTTTTCGCATTCGTTGGCTCCAGAACCGTCCCAGCAGCGCAACGAGTTCGGATTTTCGCATTCAATCAGCGCCCGGCACGAGTGCGGGTTTCCGCACTCCCCCGCGCCAAGTCCGGCGCGGGGGAGTGCCCGCCGACCACTAGCCAGTTGTGGTTCACGCTGGCGGTGATGCGGCCGTGGCTGGTGATGTAATCAGCTAGCAGCTCCACCATATCCATCGGAATATCCTTGACCACGGGCTTGTCCCGGAACATTTCAAAGTTGCCTCCGCCGCTCGCGCGATAGTTGTTCATGACGACGTCAAAAGCTTGATGATCTACGACGGGGCGGCCGTTATGCTCCAGGCGGGTGACCCGCTGCCCGGCAGGCCTGGAAATGTCGAGCGTGTACTCTATGCCTTCCCACATATCGTAATTGTAGTGCTGCGGCTTGGGCGCAAGATAGGCAGGGTGGACGATGATTGCCCCTGTGTCGTCCAGGGTGAAATATTGTGCTGATTGCTCCAATGCCTCCCGCAGGTCACGGCCGGAGATCCGGAGCACCTTCAAGGTGTTCGGATATACGTAAAAGGTGACAAGGTCCCGCATCGTGATCACTGCACCGAAGCCGGAGGAGCGGTTATCAAACAATGCTGTGCACGACACGTCAGCGCCTGAGACGTCCATCTGCACCCGGTTGATCCATTCGATGAGTGGATGCTCGCTCAGGCGGACCTCAGCCGGAGCATGAATAGACAGATCCCCGTCTACCTCACCAATCGGCTGATCCAGCCACGCCTGGGTCAAGGCTTCCACCTCGCGGACCTTATCCTCTATCACGGGATCCGGCTCATAATCATCTGCCCCCACCAGCTCGGACTGCTTGTGAAGCAGCTTCCAGCCGTCCCCCTCGTTGGCCAGCTGCAGGGTTACTTTTCCAAGAGCGCGCCCTTCGTACCCGGGCTGCACGACACAGACGCCGTTCACCTCATACCCGGCAAGGCTTCGGTGCTGATGGCCTGTCAGCAGCACGTCAATCCCCGGCACCTGCTGACACAGGGCAATCCCGACATTTTCACCGGTCAAGGGCTCGGTAGGCACTCCAGTCTTGACATCCCGTTCCAAGCCGCCGTGGTAAGCGACAACGATCACATCGGCGCGCTCATGCTCCTTCATATGGTGCACCCAGGTACGTGCCGCCTCCACCGGATCACTAAAGGTAAGCCCTGCGATATGCTCCGGGCGCTCCCAGTTAGGAATGTAGGAGGTGGTCAGGCCCAGAATCCCGATCCGCAATCCGAGCGGCAGTTCCTTAATCAGGTACGGCGGGCCGAATTTCGGCTGGCCTGTTGCCGTATCCAGGATATTGGCGGACAACCAGGGGAAGCGGGCTTCCTTCATCGTACGCTCCAAATAGGGCAGGCCATAGTTGAATTCGTGATTACCGATCCCTGCCGCATCATAGCCGAGCTCATTCATACAGGCGATCACCGGATGGGCCGGGGTGGAGTTCACTCTGGCGTGATAATAGGTCAGTGGCGTGCCCTGCAGACTGTCGCCGCTGTCCATGAGCAGAACCTGCTTGTGCTTGCGGCGCTCTTCCTTGATGATGCTCGCTACCCGGGCAAGTCCGTAGCATACCTCGCTTTGATCTGCATAGCTTCGCGGCAGCAAACAGCCATGAACATCACTCGTTTGCAGCAGGATGACCTCACAGCGATGATCTTCCATACCTTTCTCTCCTTTACCCATAGAATAACGGTGGAAAAAATAGAATCCAAAAGCGCTCTCGCAAGAGCCGCTAGAGCTGTAGCTAACGACATACTATCATATGAATGCTTTTTTTCTACAAAAACATTCCATTTTTTACATTCTCGTAACAATGGAATGACGAATGCTTAATAATCGGGAGGTATACTGCTAGAGTATTCAACCAAATTTATACAAAGGTGGGGGACTTCGCGTGAAGAACAAATGGATGGTGCTTCTGAGCATGATACTGACCTTCAGCTTGCTGACAGCCTGCAGCGGCGGAAATAACAGCGGGAACAGTGGCACAGGCAGTACCTCGAACGGAGCAGGAACGACAGAGACGCAGACAGAGAATGCTGAAGATACTACGAAGCAGGATGAAGGCAAGTCCATAGATACGCTCAAGGTCAGCTTTGTGCCTTCCAAGGATCCGGGCGAGATTATTACCGCTACAGAGCCGCTTAAGGAGCTGCTGAAGAGTCAGCTGGCAGAACAGGGCTACAATGTAGGTGAGGTGCAGATTGACGTAGGGACTACGTACGAAGCAGTCGGCGAAGCGCTGAGCGCCGGGACGACAGATGTCGGCCTGATTCCAGGCGGAACCTATACCCTGTATGATGACGGAGCAGAAGTGATTCTGACAGCAACCCGGAAAGCACTCTCGATCGACTCGGACGTTGCGAAGGAATGGAATGATAACAAGCCGACTCAAGGGCTGGACAACGAGCAGGCCTCCTATTACCGTTCTCTTATTCTGGCAGGCCCTTCCGAGAAGGGAAAGGAGCTCGCAGCAAAGGTCAATAACGGAGAAGAGCTGACCTGGGAAGATTTGAACAGCGCCAGCTGGTCCATCATGTCTACCTCTTCATCAGCCGGTTATATCTATCCGACGCTGTGGCTGCAGGAGAAGTACGGCAAGAAGCTGACCGACCTTGCAAAAGCAAACCAAGCGGACTCCTACGGCACCTCCTTCTCCCGGCTTGCGGTTGGACAAGCTGACATTATTGTCGTATATGCGGATGGACGCCGCGACAATGAAGAGAAGTGGACCAGCGAGTACGGCGGCAAAGCAAGCATTTGGGAAGACACGAATGTGATTGGCGTGACCCAGCCGATTTTTAACGATACCGTAAGCGTGAGCAAGAATTCTCCGATTATGAACGAGGAGCTGAAGAAGGCGCTTCAGGATGCGTTCATGGCGATCGCGGGAACAGAGGAAGGCAAGCAGGTCATTGCGATCTATTCTCACGAAGGCTATCAAGTGGCCCAATCCTCCGATTACGACGGGGAACGTGAGGCTCAAGAGCTGATCCGCAGCATGAAATAAAGCAGCAAGCACAATGAGAAGGAAGAATATCGTTATGGAGGACATCGTGAATCATGATGTTCTCTCTTTTTTCGTAAACCGTGAAATTCCAAAATAACGGCTAAAGGATTGAGTATACCTATGATTCAATTCATGGATGTCAGTAAAACGTATCCCAACGGCACCATTGCGCTCAGCAACATTCATTTGACGATTGAGCAGGGGGAATTCGTGGCCGTAATCGGTCTCTCCGGTGCGGGCAAATCAACATTGATCCGCTGCATCAACCGTATTCACGAGATTAGCCAAGGAACACTGCTAGTCGATAATGTGGACGTGTCGAGGCTAAAAGGACGCCATATCCGCAAATTCCGGCGCCGCATCGGCATGATCTTCCAGTCTTTTAATCTGGTGACGCGGACGACGGTGCTGAATAATGTTCTCGTGTCCTTTGTTCCAGAGCTTCCGATGTGGCGCAAGCTGACCGGCGTGTTTACAAAGCTGCAAAAGGTGAAGGCACTGGAGGCGCTCGACAAGGTCGGCATTCTGGACAAGGCCTTTATCCGGGTGGATCAGCTGTCCGGCGGGCAGCAGCAGCGGGTGGCGCTGGCGCGCACCCTGGCCCAGAGCCCTGATATTATCCTGGCGGATGAGCCGATCGCTTCGCTGGACCCGGTTACGGCGCGCATTGTGATGGATGACTTCAAGAACATTAACCGCGACCTGGACATTTCTGTCATCATGAACATTCACCACGTCGAAATCGCGCTGGAGTATGCAGACCGCATCATTGGTATCCGCAAGGGTGAGGTTGTGTTCGACGGTCCGGCGTCCATGGTGACGCAGAGCATCCTTCAGGAGATTTACGGCGGCAAATGGGAGGCGGAGAAAGCCAGTATGGAGGAGCAGGCAGCCTATGTTTGATAAAATCTTTCCTCCCCGCACCATCACCTTGCCCAGCGGCAAAACCGTCCAGCAAAAAGCGTCCCGCCTGCCGCTGATCGCCCTGGTGCTGCTGGTGCTGACTGTATGGTCTGCTGAGTTTACAGGCTTCAGCTTCCGTGTGCTGGCGACCCGGTTTCACGAGTTTTTTACCATTCTTCTGAACATGATTCCACCGGATTGGAGCAGCCTGCCCAGCATCTGGGGCCCATTGCTGGATACGATCAAAATGTCGCTGCTGGGCTCGATCATCGGCTCCCTGGTGGCTCTGCCGGTGGCTCTTGCGGCTTCATCCAACATTATTCCCTCCAAGCTGCTCACGTTTATTAGCAAAATTGTGCTCAGTCTGCTGCGCACCCTGCCGACCCTGGTCTCGGCCCTGATCGCCACATTCGTGTTCGGCCTGGGACCGATGGCAGGAACGGTAGCGATTACGCTGTTCACCATCTCCTATGTCGGCAAGCTGCTGTATGAACAGATCGAGAATGTCGATATGAGCCCCTTCGAGGCGATGGAGTCGGTCGGGATGACAAGAATTCAAGCCTTCCGCTTCGCAGTCCTTCCACAGGTGCTGCCAGGATACATTTCAACATCGCTGTACTGCTTTGAGGGCAACGTCCGCTATGCAGCCATCCTGGGCTTTGTAGGTGCCGGCGGCATCGGACTGCTGATCAACGAAGGTCTGGGCTGGCGCGATTATCCGGCGGTCGGGATGATTGTTCTCGTGCTGATCGGGACGGTCTATCTGATCGAACGAGCCAGCGAGCATTTCCGCAAAAAGCTGATCTAAGGGAGACATGAACGCTCATGAATCATATTGAAAAACAGCTGCTGACAGCACCTCGAAACCATCTGTATCTTTCCTTCATCGCCGCGATCGTGATCGGGCTGTTTCTGTGGTCTCTGACGGCTGTGAATGTCAGCAACATTGAAGAGGGCGGCCTTGCTATCGCCCGAAATATTCTGTACGGACTCACGCATCCCGACACCGAGCTGTTATTTAACGTGTCCAGGCAAAGTGTGCTGTTTCTGCTGGCAGAGACGCTGGCGATTGCGTTTCTGGGCACGATCGTCGGTGCCTTTCTGGCGGTGCCGCTCGCCTTTCTCGCGGCATCAAATCTGGTGCCCAAGCCGGTGTCCTGGATCACCCGACTGCTCCTGATCATGATCCGCACGCTTCCTGCGCTTGTGTATGGCCTGATGTTTATCCGCGTCACGGGGCCCGGTCCCTTTGCCGGTGTGCTGACAATCGGGTTAACCTCAATCGGTATGCTTGCAAAGCTGTATGTGGATGCCATCGAAGAGCTCGACAAGCGGGTGCTGGAGTCGATGACCTCGGTCGGCTGCAGCACTCTGGACAAGATTCGCTTCGGCGTGATGCCGCAGCTGTTATCTGTATTCGCCTCCGTCATGATTTACCGCTTTGATATGAACATGCGGGAAGCCTCGATATTGGGTCTGGTGGGTGCCGGCGGCATCGGGGCTCCGTTGATTTTTGCGATGCGGGGGTACAAATGGGATCAGGTAGGCTCGATTCTGATCGGGCTGGTTGTCCTTATTCTGATCATCGAGCTCTTGTCGAATCAGCTTCGGGCTAAGCTCGTCAAGGGATAACCTCATCGAGAGAGGCGTTAGGAAATTGAAGAGTTGCTGCGGCGGGTGCTAGAATGGAGGCAAGAGTTCTGGCAGCGGGACATCGCCCTTGATAAGGTCCGCTGTACACGCAAACAAGGAGAGGATACATCATGGTTATTTCACCGGGACAAGCTTCCGTGGGCTTTATTGGCCTGGGCGTTATGGGTCACAGTATGGCTGGGCATATCTTAGCAGGCGGCTATGATCTGCATGTGTACACCCGAACCGCATCCAAGGCCGAAGAGCTGACAGGGCGCGGCGCTGTGTGGCAGGAGACACCGGCCAAGCTGGCGCAGGCCTGTGACATCATCCTTACAATGGTAGGCTATCCGCAGGATGTCGAGGAGCTGTATTTAGGGGAAGATGGCTTGATTGCCAATGCCCGTCACGGAGCTTATTTACTGGATATGACCACGTCGAGTCCCGCACTGGCCCGCCGGATCGGGGAAGCGGCGGACAAGCGCGGCCTGCATGCGCTGGATGCGCCGGTATCCGGCGGGAATATCGGTGCCCGCGAAGGCCGCCTGTCTATTATGATCGGCGGTGAAGCAGAGGATGTAGAGGCGCTGCGCCCGATCCTGTCCTTGATGGGGCGGCAGATTGTACATCAGGGGCCAGCAGGAGCGGGACAGCATACGAAGATGTGCAATCAGATTGCAATTGCCTCCAACATGATGGGCGTGTGTGAGGCTATGGCGTATGCCGAAAGCGCCGGGCTGGATCCGCAGACCGTGCTGAAGAGCATTGAGAGCGGGGCCGCAGGCAGCTGGTCTCTGAGCAATCTGGCCCCCCGCATCATCGCAGGAGATCTGGCGCCGGGCTTCTACATCAAGCATTTTATCAAGGATATGGGCATCGCCCTGGAATCCGCGAAGGAGATGAACCTGAGCACGCCGGGGCTGTCGCTGGCAGAAGCGCTGTACCGCCAGCTGGCGGAGAAGGGCTATCAGGATCAAGGGACTCAGGCGCTGATCCGTTATTACAGCAGCATGTAGCTGTACACCGTGCTCTATATGCAAGCATTTTCTGCACTAGCCCGCAGGAAATGCTTTTTTTGACGTGGTCCCAAAACGGTGTCAGCCCTCCCCCTTACCCCCAGGGACGATGCATTTCATCGCCATGCCAGCTCTCTCCCGGTTCAGCACCGGGACTAACGCGGGCGCGGAAGGCGGCAGGCGATAGTCCGACATGCCGGGTGAAGGCTTTGTTGAAGTAAGAGCTGTCACAGTAGCCCAGCTCGTCGGCGATTGCGCTGACGCTCATCGAAGTGTTCTCCAGCAAATCCTTAGCCGCCTTCAGGCGCAGCCGAATTTGAAAATCGAGCGGGGTCACGCCAGTAGCCTCTTTAAACAAGGCCAGGGTATAGTTCGGAGAGCGTCCAATCAGGCGGGCCAGCTGTGCAAGCGGGATGCTTTCCCGGTAATGGGCGGTAATGTAGTCTTCGATGTGAGCGGCGAAGATTTTTTTGCGCTTGGGGAGGGGCGGCGCCTTAAGCCTGCGGTCCAGCATACCGAGAAACTGAATAAATAAGCCAAGCTGCATGATCCGGCTGCCTTCGCTGCGGTCCAGGCTGCAGCGGTACATGGAGTGAAAGCAGGCTTTAAAGGGATCCAGCGGCTCCACGGACTGTACATGATACCGGGAGCGGATCAGAAAGGGCAGCTCAAAGCCGGGGAGGGTGCCGCTGAAGAACACCGCGTATTTCTGATGCAGCGTGTCTGCGGCATTGTAGGCTTCCCGCAGCGTACCTTTGGGAATGAAGAGCAGATCTCCCTTCTGCGCGGTGTAGGGCTCTCCATTCAGCCGATAGTGAAGCCTGCCTGCCGTAATCAGCACAAAAATGTTGGATTCCACCTGAACGAGCCGATTTCTCCAGCACGGGGTGAAGTCGTCAAAGGTGGTATTCATCACGGTCAGCACGCAGCTCAGCTCCTTCAGATCCAGTGTGAGTATATACAATAATCGTAACATTTTACCTCAACGCCAACAATGGATTCCGATATACTCAATCCGAGGTGATGAATATGAAACAGGCTCAGCCAAACCTATTGTTTATCATGTCGGACGATCATGCGTCCCACGCGATGAGCTGCTACGGCAGCCGCATCAATGAAACGCCGAATATTGACCGGATTGCCCATGAGGGAATGCGGTTTGACAACTGCTTTTGCACCAATTCAATCTGCTCCCCAAGCCGGGCAGCAATTCTGAGCGGAACATACAATCATCTAAACGGGGTCAAGTCGATTCACGACCGTTTTGACGGCAGGCAGCCGAATGTCGCCAAGATGCTGAAGGCGAATGGCTATCAGACTGCGATTATCGGCAAGTGGCATCTGGGGCACGGCCAGGAGGCCGACCCCACCGGCTTCGATCACTGGAGTGTAGTGCCGGACCAGGGAGAGTATCATGACCCGATGTTCCTGGAGATGGGAGAGCCGAAGCGCTTCAAGGGCTATGTGACGGACTTGATTACAGATTTCAGCCTGAACTGGCTGGAGCAGCGCGATGACACACAGCCGTTCATGCTGATGTGCCACCACAAGGCGCCGCACCGTCCGTGGCAGCCGGCGGAGAAGTATAAGGATCTCTATGAAGATATCGACATCCCGGAGCCGGCAACCTTCTATGATGATTACGAAACCCGCTCACAGGCGGCCAAAGAAGCGAAGATGCGAATTGATCGGGATCTGAAGGATGAGGAGGATCTAAAGGGGCTTCCGCCTGAGGATCTGAGTCCTGTGGAACAGAAAAGATGGAGATACCAAAGATATATCAAGGATTATTTACGCTGTGTTGCCTCGATTGACGAGAGCGTGGGGCGGCTGCTGGATTACCTGGAGGCCGAAGGCCTGGCGGAGAATACGCTCGTCATTTACACGTCGGACCAAGGCTTTTTCCTGGGGGATCATGGCTGGTATGACAAACGGTTTATGTACGAAGAATCACTGCGCATGCCATTTGTCGTCCGCTATCCGGCCATGATCCAGCCCGGCAGCATAACGTCCTCGATGGCGCTCAATGTCGATTTTCCATGCACATTCCTGGATCTGGCCGGTATTGACATCCCTGAGGATATGCAGGGTGTCAGCCTGCGCAAGATCCTGGAGGGAGAAACTCCTGAGAACTGGCGCACCTCCATGTATTACAGATACTGGATGCATTTAGACAAGCATCATGAGGTGTATTCCCATTACGGCATTCGTACCGAGCGCTACAAGCTGATTTATTATTACGCCGAGGCGCTGGGAACGACAGGCTCGGTGGAGGAGAACCGGCCGCCAGAGTGGGAGCTGTTCGATCTGCACGAGGACCCTTACGAGCTGAACAATGTGTATGGACAAGAGAAGTACCGGGACATTACTGTGAAGCTGAAGCAGGAGCTGAGACAGCTGCAGCTTCAGGTGCTGGATGAGCCGGTGGAAGAGATCGGGTAGGTTCTACATGTCTAACCACACCGCCTCGCTGGGTGCGGGTAAGCGCTAAGCCGCTGACCGCTCATCGAGAGCGGTTTTTTTTGATTCCGCATAAAAGTAAGTACTCACTTTTACTATTGCCAGGTGAACTGTTTCGTGATATAACTTAAAAAGTAAGTAATCACTCACTTTATGATGATTTAAGCATTCACTCCAGTTAATGAACGGAAGGTGACTCAATGAACCAGAATTTATTTCAAGAGATTTTATCCTCGCAGCAGAAGGCGAAGCTGACGGTAAAGCAGGAACGCGTGGTGGAAGCGGCCATTTCACTGTTTGCAGAGAAAGGCTACTCCAACACCTCTACAGCGGAGATTGCCAAGAAGGCGGAGGTGTCAGAGGCCAGTATTTTCAAGCAATATGGAACCAAAGAAAGACTCCTTCTATCCCTGGTCATTCCCTATGCCAAGGATTTTCTTCCCGCCAAGGCGGACGAGATTATTCAAGAGATTAGAAGCAGCAACCAGCACATGACATTTGAACAATTTCTGACTGCGTTTCTGAAGAATCGTGTGGCATTTGCAGCCGAGAATCGTGAGGTTTTTCAAGTGCTGATTAAAGAATTTATTTACAAAGAGGATCTCAAGAATGAGCTGCTCCCTTATTTTGCATCGGAAGTTGTTCCGCGCCTGTCGAAGGTTATTGCTTCGTATCAAGCACGAGGTGAGCTGAGGGATGTGGAGACTACGGTTCTGGTCCGAATGGTATTTACGTTCATTGGCGGCTTTCTTGCATCCCGGTTCGTCGTGCTGCAGCAGTCAAGAATCGAGGACGATGAGGTTGAAGCGGCAGTGCAATTTATCATGAACGGTATTTCGAGCCATCATTAAGAGAGCTAAGGAGGAGCGAATATGAATTTGTTCAAAAATAAAGTGGGGCTCATCGTGCCTGTTGTTGCGCTATTAGTTATTTTTGTATTCTCCTTAACCTTGTTTCCATCGGCAAAGGTTCAGCCTGTTCAATTGCCGGTTGCCCTTGTCAATGAGGATGAAGGATTTCAATTACCGAACCAGCCTGAAATGAATATGGGGTCCACCATGGTGGAGATGATCGAGCAGATGACCTCTGCGAACCCGGCTCAGGCTGAAGCATTTCGCTGGATTGAAGTGGGAAGTGAAGAAGAAGTTAAAGAAGGTCTTGATGATCAGGAATATTACGCCGCCTTGGTCATCCCTGGAGACTTCAGTCAAAAGCAAGCCTCACTGCGTACAGAGCAGCCTGCCGCCTCAGAAATTATCATTTATATTAACCAAGGCATGAATCCTGCAGCCTCCACCCTGGCAGGACAGGCGCTGGGCGGCATCGTTGACAAAATGAACGTATCTGTTCGGGAGCAGCTTTTATCAGGCTTTGACGCTCAAAATGCATTATTGACTGCGAAGCAGGCCTCACTGCTGGCTTCTCCTATCCAAAAGCAAGTCATCAACGTCAATGAAACCGGAACCCAAAGTGCCAACGGAAATGCACCAGTATCTCTGCTGCAGCCACTCTGGATGGCAAGCATTGCGAGTGCCGCCATCCTTTACATCGCACTGCGGAAGGCACAAGCCAGAACGTTAAACGAAAGGCTGCTGTCAAAAGTTTACCAAATCGGAATTACTGCAGCTGCTGGAATTGGAGTAGGCTTCGGGCTGACCTGGCTGGCAAGGGATATGGTCGGATTTGCTATCCCTCAATACACAGATACGGCCTGGTTTCTAACCATAGCCTTTATCAGCTTCTGTCTTCTGCAAACCGCGGTGGTATCCTGGCTTGGGCTGCAGGGAATTTCGATATTCGCCCTTATGCTGTTCTTCGGCATTCCGTTGATGACGCTGGCGCCTGAACTCATGTCCAGCTTTTACCGGGAATGGATTTATTCCTGGCTGCCGATGCGGTTTCTGGTAGAAGGGCTGCGAGAGCTGTTCTTTTTTGACCAGGGTCTTAGCTGGAGTCAGATTTCCGTATTAACCTGGATTGGACTCGCAAGTGCGGGAGTCATTATGCTATCTGTCTATAAGCCGCTTGCGGCGGCAGACCAGAAATCCCTTCAAGGCTAAGCGCAGGATCTACAAAAAGCAGCCGCTCCCCAAAGCGAATTCCTTTGAGGGGCGGCTGTGCTTATTGTGTAATTGCCTGCGGCGGGAGGTGTGTAGCGCAGCCGCCATATCCTTGCCGCGACGCCTGACTGCCTTTCAGACGCCATCGCCGCTAGGACAGCCGGTATGAGGCGAACGGCTCGCCGTAGACGAACGGCTGGCTGATCTGGTCCAGCTGCTCTGAAAGCTGGGATTCAAGCTGCAGCTCCAGGCTGTCCAGGTTACGCTCTACCTGGGCGGGAGAGGTTGCACCAACGATCACGCTTGATACCGCAGGGCGCGCCATAAGCCAGGCCAGAGACAGCGCGCTCGGCGTGACACCATGCTCCTCTGCCAGCCGGCTCACCTGCTGCCCGAGATTCAGATTGCGCTCCTGCAAAAACCGTTTGAAGTTGGGATCGGTGTCGGCTCTGGAGCCGGACGGCGTCCCGCCGTCATTATATTTCCCGGTCAATATGCCTCCGGCCAGCGGGAAATATGGAATGATGCCCAGCCCCTGATCGAGGCAGAGCGGAACCAGCTCCCGCTCCGGTGTGCGGTCTGCAAGAGAGTAGCTGGTCTGAATAGAGCTGTAGCGAAGATATCCCCTCTGATCACTGATGCCGAGTGCCTTCATCAGCTCCCAGGCTGCATAATTGGATGCCCCGATATAGCGAACCTTGCCGGAGGATACCATATCATCCAATGTGCGCAGTGTTTCATCCAGCGGGGTGTCCGGATCAAAGGTATGGATCTGATAAAGATCGACATAATCAGTTTGCAGCCGCTTCAGGCTGCCCTCCAGCTCCCTCATCAGATGATGCCGCGAGGAGCCGCGTTCTCCGGGACCTGCTCCGCGGGGAAGACCTGCCTTGGTCGTCAGGACGGCGTCCTGACGCCGCCCTGTCAAGGCAGCCCCGATGATGGCTTCGGATTCGGTGCCCGCATAAATATTAGCGGTGTCCAGGAAGGTGATTCCGTGATCCAGCGCACAGTGAATGGTGGAGATCGAGGTGTTCTTGTCCGCTCTTTTGCCAAAAGCATTCGTGCCCAGGCCCAGTACAGATACGTGCAGCCCGCTGCTGCCAAGTCTTCTGCTCTGCATACAATCCTCTCCTTCTAACGTGATAGACAAGCCTAGTATATCGCCTGGAAGGAGCTGCGTTCAAATGTTCCTCTCCTGAACAAGGCGGAGGATATTCATCCGGGAATTGACAGAATGGCTATTTCTGGGTAGAGTAGAGGCAATAGAATAGGAAGTCCACTAGGGGAGCCGTCAGCGGCTGAGACAGGAGCATATCCTGGACCCTTTGAACCTGATCTAGTTCGCACTAGCGTAGGAAAGTGGAGCCGGCCGTCCGGTCTGCAGTGTGCCTTTGATCGAGGAACACGCGAGCAGACACAGCATGGATACACAGCCGCTCCCGCTTACGGGAGCGGCTTTTATAATTAGATCCGGGCGGCGGGTGTGAGCTCTTGTCCGAAAGAGCGTCACGGCGGGATCAGGTTCACCTTCTTGTATAGGCCTGCACGGACTTCCTGCTCTTCAATTCATTTGGAGGTGGGACTCATGAGCTTTTCACAACAGCTCCGCCAAGAGGCGGACCCTATTTTTGAGGCAATCTTTAATCATCCCTTTGTCCGCGGTATTGCGGAAGGCCGGTTAGACCGGGAGCAGCTGATGCATTATGTAAAGCAGGATTTTGAATATTTGAACGCGTTTATGCGCATTTACGGCATTGCCATCTCCAAGTGCAGTGACCGCGAAGAAATCGCAATGTTCAATGAACAGATTTCCTTCGTGCTGCACAGCGAGATTCATCCGCACAACAATTTCTGCGATGTGGCTGGCGTCACCTACGAGGAGCTGCAGGGCTTCCCGCTGTCGCCATCGGCACATCACTACATCCGCCATATGCTGACTGTCGCGCACGAGGGCACCTTGGGCGAGATTATGGCTGTCCTGCTGCCTTGCCCTTGGACGTATGTGGAGATTGGCGCGAAGCTGATGGAAGAGCTGCAGCCCGATCCGTCCCATCCGTTCTATGACTGGATTACCTTCTATGGTACACGGGGCGAAGGCGTCACGACGAAGCTGTGTCAGCGGCTGGATGCCTGGGCGCTTCAAGCCGGAGAAGAAGAGAAGAAGCGCATGAAGGAGTACTTTATGCTCAGCTGCCAGCTGGAGTATATGTTCTGGGATATGGCTTTCCGCCTGGAAGAGTGGCCGGTTCCGCAGCCCGCAGCAGTCGTTTAGGATATTTCCATAGAAGCATATAAAGGAGCAGACAACACTAATGAGTGACACGATACACAACAGGCTGCAAGATGAGCAGGTACATATTCCCCGCGCCTTGACGATTGCCGGCTCGGATAGCGGGGGCGGTGCCGGCATTCAGGCTGACTTGAAGACGTTTCAGGAGCTGGAGGTCTTCGGCATGTCCGCCATTACGGCCGTGACCGTGCAGAACACGCTGGGCGTGACGGGAGTCTATCCTCTCCCGCCGGAAGCATGCGCTGCCCAGATTGAGGCCGTATCGCAGGATCTCGGGGTAGATGCGGTAAAGACAGGCATGCTGTTTAATGCTCCCATTATTGAAGCGGCCGCCGAGGTCATAGGACGATATAAATGGAGCTCCGTGGTGGTCGATCCCGTCATGATTGCAAAGGGCGGAGCAGAGCTGCTCCAAGCCGAAGCGGTGTACGCCTTGAAGCACAAGCTCTTGCCGCTTGCCCGGGTCGTAACGCCGAACATTCCGGAGGCCGAGGCGCTGGCCGGCATCGAGATCCGGACGCCGGAGGACCGGAAGGAAGCTGCCCGCCGTATTCACAGCCTGGGTCCGGCGTTCGTCGTGATCAAGGGCGGACATGACGAAGAGGACAGTCGGCAGGTGACGGACCTGATTTATGACGGAGACGTCTTCACCGAGCTCTCGGGGCGAAGAATCCACACGGTGCATACGCATGGAACCGGCTGCACCTTCTCGGCAGCCGTGACAGCATGGCTCGCCAAGGGGGCTGATCCGCTGCAAGCTATGACGGAGGGCCGGGCATTTATCCAGGCTGCCATTGAGGACAGCCTGGGACTCGGGGGAGGCCACGGGCCGACCAATCACTGGGCGTACCAGCGCCGCCTGGCTCGGCGCCAGCCAGCACAGCCGCGCAGCTAGCATGCCGCCCGCCCGGACTTCTCTTTCGGGCGGGTATACCGCTGCAGTGAGAGCACGACAATGAAAGGCTTGCCGGACTTGATGCCGGCAAGCCTTTTTGCTGCTGCGGCGCGGACCGGGCGCAAGGCGTCAGGGGAGGAAGCCGGGCAGCGTTTTTTTTTGCAAAAAACCGATCCTGAGGTATTGTACAATCCGCGCTCTTCTCGTATGTTAATAGCAGAGCTGTTTCTCCTACCCGAGCCCTCATCATCGGCGGATTGATAACAGAATATTACAAGGTGTAAGGGGTTACTGTTCATGGATGTTGTTTTGTTTTTACTGCTGTCCACCCTGGAGACGCTGGCGATTTATGCGCTCACGATGTCGCTGCTGAAGCTCAAGGCCTCCAGATATGCCGGACAGGCTGTTGTCGTCATGCTGCTGTCCAGCCTGCAGAGCTATCTGCTGAGGAATTCACTGGAGCTGGATTATCTGGCACCAATGACCACTGTAGTCATCTTTGTGTTCTTCTACGCAGCGGTCGTCAAGATTCCGGTCATCTGGTCTTTGATCGGCACGGTACTCGGTTATTTCGGCTACGCGATCATGCAGGGACTGCTGATTATGGCTATTTTCGGATCTATCGAAGCTGCACAGCTGCCGGAGAATGCCTACCTCACCCAGATTCTCAGTGCGGCAGCCGGATTCCTTCTCGCCTGGCTTTTGCACCGCTTCAAGATCGGCATTGCCCTGGAGCTGGAACGTCTTCGTCTGAAATATGAATACGTGATCCTTATGGTCCTGATGGCGATCGTATTGCTGCTGCTGGCTATCCTGTTTTACATGGCACAGCTGTGGCTGCTCATCCTGTTCTTCAGCCTGACCTTCGGGATTTTTCTGTATTATGCTTATCATTCGGAGGAGTTTGAGGTTGATGAAGATTGAACACGCCGCCTTAAGAATGGCCCAAGCTATTAAAAAAGAAGTGCCCGAGCATCCGTCTTCCATCGCTGTTCTGAAGCACGGTATTGCTATTCTGCTTAATATGACAGGTATTGTATCCGCTGTGCTGCTCATCTCCTGGGCAGCCGGCACTACGGCAGAGGCGTTGACGGCGATGATCAGCTTCGCCCTCCTTAGGCAGGTATCCGGCGGTGTTCATCTGAAGACCGGTGCCGCCTGCATTCTCCTGACAACACTGCTTCTGACTCTGATTTCCTGGGTCCACCTGCCTCAGATATGGACTCATGGCTTTACCGCCGGCGCCTTCATCCTGACGGCTATGTACGCTCCAAGCCGGATTGAATATCAATCCCGGATCCCCCGCACATTCTACAGAACGCTTACCTTCATCAGCTGTATGCTCATCATGACTAACTTTGTCATCCAATCGGATATTATTGCCGCTTCTTTTCTAATTCAGGCTATGACCTTGATCCGCTTGAAAGGAGGTGAAAACCCTGACCCTGCTCAGCAAAGCTAAACACGCTGCATTTACGGCAACCGCCACATGCCTGACGCTGCTCGCGGTATTTTTTGTTCAAGTAGCAAGCCCGGTCTTCATTTACAGTGGAGAAACGCCGGAAGAGCTTTTGAATAAGGACTGAACCCGCTCCGAAAAAACACAACGAAGCCTTAATTAGGTGAGCTTCATCTAACAAAGGCTTTTTGTGCTTTTATACAAGGAAAAAGCGTTAAAGAGCAACTTTCATCCATTTCAAACGTTTAATAGATAAGACTTTACAGTGAAAGTGAGGAGGAATTGTGATGAAGTATCCCTTCCGTGTGCTGCTGGGACTGCTGGCTGCTGTCCTCTGGTATACGGTTCTTCCCTGGGACGAGGCCTATGCCGGCAGTACGCCGGACGTATATATAGACGATGTGAGACTCCAGCAGGAGCATGTGGTCATGAAGGATAACCGGATCTTTATTGCCTTTACGGACCTGGTTCAGCTCCGCGAGGGATTGGACATGGAATGGAACCATGTAAATAAGGAGATTGAGATTACCGGGCCCAAGACGTATCTCGTCATTACGGTCGGCAAGAGCACTGTCATTAAGGATGAGGAGCAGCTGGAGATGGATGCCGAGCCCTTTATCCATGAAGGCAAGACCATGGTGCCGCTTCGCTTTGCATCCGAGGCTTTAGGCCGGGAGATCAAATGGGTGAAGTCGGAGCAGACCGCGTACGTGAGCGGCGGGAGCACCGACGTGTGAGAAAGCCCGAGTGCACTTATATCGTTCAATCTTAGCCTGCTTCGACGTGAAGGAGGCTATTCTTAGTATCCGGCATTAAAAAACTCTCCGCCAAGTGGAGAGTGCACGTACAGCTTTATTCATTGCTGCGCCAAGGCTTCTTCGGTAATGCCCTTGATATCAATGGGGGAAATCTGACTTTCTTCTATAATATCCGGCAAAATATGTCCCAGGAAATAACGGACGCAGTGGAGGTCGATATTCTTGATCTTGATCAGCGCGTGGCGGTACATGAGCACAAATTCCTTCTCTGTATTTCCCCGCTGCAGCTCTGCAAAAGCCTCATACACCTGGTCCATCTTGTCCGCAACCTCCAGGATCAGCCCTTCAAGCGAGCCATCCTTGCCCTCCCGCAGCTGCCGGCGGAAAATGCCCTGAAACTCCTCCGGAATGTTCTCCTCAATAAAATGCCGGATCATTCCTTCCTCCACCTGCTGCAGCATAGAGCGGAGCTCCAGGGAGGAGTGCTTCACCGGAGTCTTGATATCCCCGATAAAAATTTCGCCATAATCGTGGCTGCTCGTAATCTCATACAGCTTCTTCCAATTGATGGTAACCCCATTCAGCTCCTCAATATCTGCGAGCGTCTTTGCATACTGTACCACCTTCCAGGAGTGGGCGGAGACGCTGTGCTCTTCGAATTTGAATTTGCCGGGGGTGCGGATAATCCGCTCCAGGTCGTTGAGAGAACGAAAGTACGTGTGAATGCCCATCCAGGTCATCATCCTTTAATATAGAGTTATCCATGACTATACTCTACATAGATGAAGGGAGGATTAAGCCAGTGTAAAATGTGACTGCTGCCGTCCATCCTGCTTCAAGCCCGCGGCTTCAGCTTCTCCATCAGCCAGCCGAGGAGGAGGCCATACAGGACATGGCCCAGCAGCCAGACCAGAAACGCCGGAACGTCGAACAGTTCAGGGGTTCGGTCCGACAAGGCAGTGGTAGGGTATAGCAGCAGGCCCACGACGGTGTTTACAAGAGCATAGATCCCCAGGCGCTGCCGCGCCGAAGCAGGATTAGGGCGGATGTACAGCAAGTAAGCGAGAACCAGGCTGAGCCCCACCGATACAATCAAATGCAGGCCGAACTCGGCGGCTTCAGGCAGCGGCAGCTGATTCAGGACTGGAATGTAGTCTACATTCAAGAGCAGCGTATACACCTTGAGCGAGGTAAGAGCCTCTGCAGCCTTCAGCAGCAAGCCCAGAAATATGCCCGCCAGTGTTCCCGCTAGTACGGCTGGCAGCATGTAGTGCTTCAAATTTCTTGTTGAGTGCATGTAAAATTCCTCCCCTGTAAGCTTAAATCATCAGATTTCGGTGTTTGGGGTAAATATAAACAGGAATGCGCAGCATTTCAATTTCATTGTAAACGATGTATATCATCGTTGTAAAAAAAAGAGAGGAGGGCGCTTGATGAAATGCGCCTTAGTCTGGTTTCGGCGGGATTTGCGTGTACATGATCACCAGCCGCTGTTATCGGCAACCGCGTCCGGTCTGCCGGTCGTTGGATTATACTGCCTGGACCCCCGGGAATACGGGGTGACCGGCTTTGGATATCCCAAAACCGGGGCACACCGGGCACGCTTCATTCTTGAAAGTGTGGCCGAGCTGCGGGACAACCTGAACAAGCTTGGCATTCCGCTGCTGGTTCGGCTGGGTAAGCCGGAGGAGGTCATACCGGAGCTTAATCAGAGCGGCCTCGATCTGGTGGAGGTCCATGCTCATGACGAGCTGGGCACGGAGGAGTCCTATGTGCTGCAGCAGGTGAAGGACAGCTTAGGAGAAGCGCAGCTGTACACGTACTTCGGGCATAGCCTGGTCCACCCGGAGGATCTTCCTTTCCCGCTCGAAGAGCTGCCGAAGCTGTATACGCCGTTCAAGCAGCGGATCTTGAAGTCGCAGGAACGCTGTATCCGCAGCATGCTTCCACTGCCAGAGCGTCAAAGCGTTTCACTGGCTGTCGAGGAAGGAGACCTGCCAGAGCTTGCCGCGCTGGGGCTTGCCGATGATGAGCTGCCGCCGCAGCCGGTATTTACCGGCGGCTCCTCGGCAGGCCGCAAGCGTTTGACGTATTATTTTCACGAGCAGGACCATATTAGCCGCTACAGTGAAACCCGCAACGGAATGCTGGAGCCGGACGCCTCCTCGAAGCTGTCACCTTATCTGGCCCTGGGCTGCCTGTCGCCGCGCTTTGTCTATTGGAGCCTCAAGGAGGCGGAGGCCGCCCGGTCGGTGAATAAATCGACGCAGGGGTTCCTGGATGAGCTGCTGTGGAGAGAGTACTTCATCTATGTGCATCGCAAGCATGGAAGCCGGATATTTGCAGCGGGAGGCTTGGACGGCAAGCGCCTGGAGTGGTCCAGCGACCCTGCGCTGCTGCAGGCATGGACTGATGGCGAAACCGGGTATCCGCTGGTGGATGCCAATATGAGAGAGCTGCGCCAGACCGGGTGGATGTCGAATCGGGGCCGGCAGAATACGGCCAGCTTTTTGGCAAAAAATCTGGGGATCGACTGGCGTGCCGGCGCCCAGTGGTTCGAGTCTCAGCTGCTGGATTACGACGTATCGGTCAATTACGGCAACTGGTGCTACAATGCGGCAGTAGGAAACGATACGCGGCCGTACCGGATTTTTAATGTCAGCAAGCAAGGGCGTGATTATGATCCTGCTGGCGACTATGCCAAGCACTGGCTTCCGGAGCTTGCCACCGTTCCTGGGGAACAGGTCTATGATGTGCCTGAATGGACGTGGTTTGAGCAGCAGGAGTTTGGTCTGGAATTGGGGAAGGATTACCCGTTTCCTATCGTGGAGTGGATGCCCTCCGTTGAGGCATTTCGATCCCGGCTAAAACAGGCTAAAGGATAATGCAATGGAGGAACCGTTCCGATTTCGGAACGGTTTTTCTAGTTCTTTAGGAGGATGTCGTGTAGGAATGTCGAATTACCTAGATTAAACATATATCCAAAACCATAGGAGATTCGAAGTATGTCTGACAAACTTTATCGTTGGTTCAATATTATTTACGCGATTCAGGCAAGGCCTGGGATTACAGCTCCGGAGCTGGCTCAAAAATGTGATGTCGATGTCCGCACCATTTACCGTGATCTTCGTTCTCTGGACACCCTCGCTCCCATCGTCAATGACGGTTATGGCAAAGGCTATACCTTTGCCGGGGATTTCGCCATGTATCCTCTGAACTGGACGCCACAGGAGGAGCTGGTGTTTACGATGCTTCCATCGATCCTGGATCATACCCAGCTTCCGCCGGGCTTTGAGAGCGCCTATGACAAAATAATGGCTGCCCGGACCCGGGAGAAGCGGCGGAATCAGGACATTTTGAAGCATGTGACAGACATTATTCAGATGGGCTCCCCGGCCTACCGGGAGGACAGCCCCAACCACCTGCTCCCTGTGATTCAGGCCATACTGGCAGAGCAGACGTTAAGCGTGACCTACCATACGCAAAGCCGGAATGAGCTGACTGAGCGGGAGATTGATCCTTATTATCTGATTCCGCGGGATCAGCGGTTTTACCTCATTGGCTATTGCCATTTAGCAGGGCAGATCCGCACCTTCCGGCTCAGCCGGTTCCGTAAACTGGAGGTCACCGCGCGTTCTTTTGAAAAAGGAGACTTCAATCTGGCCAACTACATGAAGCACACCTGGTCCATTGAGCGCGGAACCGGGCAGATCACCTTCAAAGTCAAATTTTCGCGCGAGGTCGCCCGTTACATCAAGGAAGAAGAAATGTTCGTCCGGCCCAAAATGACAGACCTGCCGGATGGCAGCCTGCTGTTTGAGGTCACCCTGAACCACGACCGTGAATTCCTGAACTGGGTCAACCAATACGGCCCGGACGCCGAAATTCTGGAGCCCCGCAGCTACCGCAAGATGATGCAGGAGAAGCTGTCGCGCTGGCGTGGGCTGTATGGGGAGTGAGGTGAACATATGTTTGGTGACAAGGTGCGGCGAATGGATAAAGTTAGGATATAGGGAGACGAGAGAGGGATGGGTCTGGTCAGGAGGGAGAGTACAATGAATTATGCTGCTCATTTTCGAGTTCGGGATGGTGCACACCAGTCGGTAGAAGAACATTTGCGGGGGGTGCAGCGATTGGCAGAAATGATGGGTGAGAAAATCGGTGTTCGTCATATCACCGGGCTGGCTGGCATGCTGCATGACATGGGGAAGTTCAGTGAAGCGTTTCGGCTTTACCTTCAAAATGCGTTTGAACATCCAGACACGCCTCCAAGAAGAGGTAGTGTAGATCATTCTACTGCAGGTGGAAAGCTTCTTTACAAATTGTATCATGAGCAACATATTTATCGATTTACCGGCATACTGGCAGAAATCGTAGGCAACGCAATTATAAGTCACCATTCTGATCTTCATGATTTCTTGACGCCCAATCTGGAATCGGATTATTTAAAGCGTGTCAAAGAGAAGAGCTTGGAAGAATACGAGCTTAGCGAATCCTTGTTTTTTGAGCGCGTAATGACTCGAGAGGCCTTTACCTCTTACGTGGACTGCGCAGCTAAAGAGTTGGAGGATTACCTGGCTGTGACATCTACGTTAACTGTGGAAGCCAGACTTATGTTTTTAACCAAGTATGTATTCAGCGTATTAATTGATGCAGACCGCACCGATACTCGGAGATTTGAAGAAGATGAGGCCGAATCTGCAACGATTCAGTATTCAACATTATTTAAGGGGTACTATGAACGGTTACAGCATAGGCTGAGCTCATTCTCTATGCTTGATGGAACCATCCATAATCTCAGACGTGAGATGTCGGAGCATTGTGACCGTGCGGCGGAACAAGCTTCGAGCATATATACATTGTCAATTCCTACTGGCGGAGGGAAAACGCTGGCGAGCTTGAGATATGCTCTCAAGCATGCGTTTACTCACTCCAAACGACGGATTATATATGTGCTTCCGTACACGACAATTATTGAACAGAATGCTGCTGAAGTAAGGCGAATTCTAGAGGATGACGCGAATGTTCTGGAACACCACTCTAATGTCATTGAACAAGATCTGGCGGATGATGAGGATGTCGAAGGACGAATCGATATCAAGCAAAAATGGAAGCTGGCTAAGGACAACTGGGATGTTCCTGTTATTTTTACAACGATGGTGCAATTTCTCAACGTCTTTTATGATTCGGGCAGCCGGAGCATTCGAAGGCTTCACCAATTAAGCGAGTCTGTCATTGTGTTCGATGAAGTTCAGAAAGTTCCGGTTACCTGTGTGTCATTGTTTAATCAAGCGCTTCATTTTCTTCGGGACTATGGGCGATCCAGCCTTGTGTTGTGTACTGCAACACAACCTGCCCTGGATTTCGTAGAGCATAAGCTCTCTATCGGTGCCCATGCAGAAATAATCCCGGATTTGAATCGTATAGCTGTCGCCTTCAAGAGAGTAGAAGTTATAGATCGTACATCAGAGGCGATGACTAATGATAGGCTGTACGCATTTGTTGAGGAAATGATGATCCATTGTAATAGCACACTCGTCATTCTTAATACGAAATCAGTAGTCAAGAAGCTGTTTCTTTTGCTGCAATCCTTGAGGCCTTCGGTTTATGTCTATCATCTTAGCACTTCAATGTGTCCGGCCCATCGAACAGAAATTCTATCTGAAATTAAGGAACGGCTGAGGAGCAAAGACAAAGTGATATGTATTAGCACCCCTTTAATTGAAGCGGGGGTAGATATTAGCTTTGAACGTGTGATTCGCTCTTTATCAGGATTAGACTCAGTGGCTCAAGCAGCAGGCAGATGTAACCGCCATGGCGAGAACGATAAGGGCGAAGTATATATCATACATCATCTGGAGGAGAAGCTGGATAATCTCCCGGAAATACGAAAAGGGAGAGAGATTTCTCAACGTATGTTGATCGATATGAAGGAAGATCCTGCCTATCATGGGGGAAGTATTCTTTCAGCCGCAGCAATGACACGATACTTTCGGGAGTTTTACAAAGAAATGAGTGGACAACTGGACTATCCCGTACCCCAACATAATACAACGATGATGACGTTATTGGCAGCGCCTCGAACTCAGAATCTATTTGCTGAAGGCTATTATAGTAAACACAAGTGTTACCCATCTTTATTTCTATTAAATAGCTGTAGGACGGCAGGGCAGCATTTCGACGTTATTGATAATCAGACGACATCTGTCATTGTACCCTATGATCAAAAGGGAAAAGAACTAGTTGCGGATTTGAATGGAGACCGAAACATCAATGAATTATCACTTATGCTCCGCCTAGCTCAACGTTATAGCATACAAGTGTATGATCAAGAACTACGCCAGCTCAATCAGTACGGGGGTCTCGTGAGCTGCCTTGACGGCAAGGTACTCGTACTTAAAGAGAGTGCTTATCACGAGAATTTTGGACTAGACGTAAGTAATGATAGTGGGTTTGAAATCCAGTTATATTAAAAAACCTATCTATATAGATAGGCTTTTCACGTCATACAATATATATTTCAATCCACATCCTGCTTCAATAGCAGAAGCAGGAAGACCACTTCATCGTATCACAAACTGCCAAATAGACAAAATACATTCATATAATGTATAACGATATTTATTTTTGATAATATTTGGTTTATACTGGAACTTGAGTAAAATAATATATTGAGAGAAAGAAGGTGAAAACCATACTATGAGGAATTCGATTGAGTTCGTTGTACACGGACACTACGCGTTGTTCACGGATCCGTTAACCAAGCTCGGAGGTGAGAAGCTCTCCTATCAAGTGCCAACCTATCAAGCTTTGAAAGGGATTGTCGAAAGCATATATTGGAAGCCGACGTTAACGGTTTATGTAGATGCTGTACGTGTGCTGAATCCGATTTGTATGGAGTCCAAGGGCGTTCGGCCAATTGATTACAGTGGAGGGAACACTCTTGCAAACTATACATATTTGAAAGATGTACGCTATCAGGTGAGGGCATATTTTGAGTTTAATCTCCATCGTCCAGACCTGGAGTATGACCGTAACGAAGAGAAGCATCACAACATTATGAAGAGAGCGCTTAAAGCGGGAGGCCGTCGGGATATTTTTTTGGGTACCCGGGAGTGTCAAGGATACGTAGAGCCTTGTGATTTCGGTTCCGGACCAGGATTTTATGACGAGTGTAAAGAGCTGCATTTCGGTACCATGGTACACGGGCTTAGCTACCCCGATGAAACCGGGGAACGGAATATGAAAGTTAGGCTGTGGAATCCCGTCATGAAGGATGGGGTAATTACCTTTACTCGACCGGAGAAATGCTCGCAAACGCGCGTCTTGCGTGAGATGCAGCCCAAACCGTTCGGGGCCTCTTCCATTGAATCTGTCCATGATTTGTATGAGACATTGAAGGAGGGGCAGGAATGAGCTGGCTGTTGAATCTCTATCAAACCTATGAATCGAATACCGATCTTGTCGGCGTATCAGCTTCCAGATTCAATCGAAGCTACACTCTTCTCCCTGTTTCTCATACTACGCAAAATGCTCATATTCAGGTAAATATCACAGAAGACGGGCGATTTCATTCCGCTGAAGTGATAAGTAAAAATGATGCTAACACGCTGATTCCGTGCACGGAGAAATCCGCAAGCCGAGCAGGAAAGGTGATCTCACCTTATCCTCTTCATGACAAGCTTAGTTATGTGGCTGGTGATTTGAGTCTGTACAGTGATGATGTGAAAGATGATGAATCGTATCAAGGCTATATTGATCAACTCAAGGAATGGGCTGAATCTTCCTACGCCACCAGCAAGGTAAAAAGCATCTATCAATACCTGCGCAAAGGGCAGCTGATGCAGGATTTAATCAAACATCGAGTTGTAGCTGTAGATGCGAATAATCGGTTAATCGAAAAATGGGATAAGAAGTATGAAAGTCTGTACCCTGACAAGCCGGAGATTTTTACGGTGTTACAAGGAACACCGGAGAGTGCGTTTGTTCGCTTCAATGTGTACTCGCCGCACGAGATCCTGGAGGATGTGTGGAAGGATACAGCGATGTATGAATCTTTTATACATTTTTACAGTGAACTCTTGAGCGGAGAAGATCTTTGCTATGTGACCGGAAAGAGATTGCCAATAACCGAGAGGCATGCGAACAAAATCAGAAATGCTGCGGATAAAGCTAAATTAATCTCGGCAAACGACACCACAGGTTTTACATTTAGAGGGCGATTTCAGATTGCCAGCGAGATAGCCGGCATTAGTTACGAAGTGTCTCAGAAAGCTCACAACGCTTTAAAATGGTTGATTCAACGACAAGGTGAAGTGATTGAGCAGCGGGTGTTCTTAGTATGGGGAAATGACACTATAGATCTTCCTCATCCGGCAGAAGACACATTTGCGCTGAATCCTTCTCCGCTGCCTGCACAAAGGGCAATATCTAATACCCATCAAGCTCTTGCAAAAGAGGTTTCCAAGGCATTAGAAGGCTATAAGAATGATTTGTCCTTTGAAGCGGACGTGAACATTCTAGTACTCGATTCTGCAACAACCGGAAGGATGGCTGTTCTTTACTATCGTAATATGAATAAAGAGATTTACTTGGACCGTCTGAAGAAATGGCATACAGAATGTGCATGGCTTCACCGCTATCGTAAAAATGATGAAGGCGAGTTTATTCAATTCTATGGCGCCCCAGCCACGAAAGACATCGCGGTCGCAGCTTACGGTACAAAAGCTAACGATAAGGTCGTGAAGGGGCTTATGGAACGAGTACTGCCATGCATTATAGACTGCGCCCCCATTCCGAGAGATATTGTTACAAGTGCATTTCATCGCGCCTCTAATCCAGCGGGCATGGAGAAATGGGAATGGGAGAAAACGTTAAGCATCACCTGTGCATTAATCAACCGAAAGGAGAAGATACATTTGGCATTAGATCAAGATTATAACCATCGCGATTATTTGTTTGGCCGGCTGCTTGCTGTCGCGGATGTACTAGAAAGAAGGGCGCTTGGATCCTCGGATTCCCGAGCAAGCAATGCACTGCGTTACATGAATTCATTTTCGAGGCATCCTGCAAGAACATGGAAGACGATACAAGATAATCTCCAGCCCTATCAAGCGCGTTTGGGGTCTCAGGCCGTTTATTATTCAAAGATTATTGACAAAGTAGCGTCAAGAATTCCGGTGGAGGATTTTACAAATAAGCCGTTGTCAGGGTTATATTTGCTAGGTTTCTACAGCCAGCGGCATGAACTTTATCAAAAGAAAGATAAACTGAACGATGCTGAAGAAGCATCCAACGAATAGGAGAGATAAAGATGAGAACATTAGATTCCAAGATTGATTTTGCGGTTGTATTGTCCGTACGTAGTGCTAATCCTAATGGAGACCCTCTGAATGGCAACAGGCCGAGACAGAATTATGATGGGTACGGAGAGATTTCTGATGTAGCCATCAAGCGTAAAATCAGAAATCGTCTGCAAGACATGGGTGAAACGATTTTTGTGCAATCCAATGATCGAAAATCCGACGAACATAACAGCTTGCGGGAGCGGGCGGATGCTAGTGTGGAATTGCGTGAAGTTATTAAGGCCAAGAGTAGCAGCCAGCAGGAGGATTTTGCAGCGGCTGCTTGCCGTGAATGGATGGATGTCCGCAGCTTCGGGCAAGTGTTCGCGTTCAAGAGTTCCGATAAATCCGGGTCAGTATCTGTAGGCGTGAGAGGGCCGGTCTCCATTCATACGGCACGCAGCGTTGATCCCATCGATATTACAAGTATGCAAATTACGAAGAGCGTTAACTCCGAGCCGGGCAAAGACAGAGGCTCTGATACGATGGGCATGAAGCATCGCGTTGACTTTGGCGTATATGTATTCTATGGATCTATTAACACACAGCTGGCTGAGAAGACAGGCTTTACTCCAGAAGATGCCGATAAGATCAAGCAGGCACTTGTAACCTTATTTGAAAACGATGCCTCTGCAGCAAGACCGGAAGGAAGCATAGAAGTTCATAAAGTGTATTGGTGGACACATAACTCCAAAATGGGGCAGTATTCATCGGCCAAGGTTCACCGTTCTCTGGTCGTAAAGTCTAAAACGGAAGAACCGAGACAGTTTGAGGATTATTCCATTGAAATTTATGAGCTTGAAGGACTGCGCGTTGATGTCATTGATGGAATCTGATGATGAGTATTTAATGCTGTCAGGCATTCAACACTATCAATTTTGTAAAAGACAATGGGCGTTGATCCATATTGAACAGCAATGGGAAGAGAATGTTAAAACCATACAAGGTCAGCATGTGCACGAAAAGGTGGACATGCCTTTCATTAAAGAGCAACGAGGGAATCAATTGATCGTTAGAGCAATGCCTGTGAAGTCAGAGTCATTGAAGATTTCTGGGATCTGTGACGTTGTGGAATTTATGAAAGATGAAGCTGGTGTTCAAATTCATGGAGCTGACGGAACGTACTTAGCCTGTCCTGTTGAATATAAACGAGGAAAGCCAAAGTGGAATGATGCCGATCTTCTCCAGCTTACTGCACAAGCGATTTGTTTGGAAGAGATGCTGCTATGTTCAATTCCCAGAGGGTACTTGTTTTATCATGAGATACGGCGCCGCATCGAAATCCCGTTTACTTTGGAAATGAGAGATCGGGTAAAGCGTATCGTAGAAGAGATGTATGCCTTGTATGTACAGAGGAATACCCCGAAGGTGAAGACAGGTTCCTATTGTCAGAGCTGCTCGCTTCAATCCATTTGTCTTCCAGAGGTCATGAGCAAGAAAACAGTTAAAAGCTACATTGAAGGGAAGATTCGGGAATGAAGAAGCTGTTAAACACAGTCTTTGTTACTCAACCGGATGTGTATCTTTCACTGGATGGAGATAACATCGTGCTTACTCGAAAAGAGGATCAGCTGGGTAGACTTCCATTACATAATCTTGAATCCATCATTGCATTCGGGTACACCGGAGCAAGTCCGGCACTTATGGCATACTGTGCAGACAGGCATATTTCGCTTGTGTTTATGAGTATGAATGGACGATTTCTTGCCAGAGTTATAGGTGCGAGTAAAGGAAACGTTATTTTAAGAAAGAAGCAGTACTTACTTTCTCATGATGTAACGCAATCTGCTTTGATTGCCCGGAATTTTATTGTGGGAAAGCTGTATAACAACAAGTGGATATTAGAACGAATGACTCGAGATTATCCATTGAGAGTGGATATTGAGAGATTTAAACACATTTCTAACCATCTATCTACCTTAATTAAGGAAATTCGGCAATGTTCTGACTTGGATAGGCTGAGAGGGTTAGAAGGACAAGCGGCATTAAGCTATAATCAGGTTTTTGACGAGATGATCCTTCAGCAGAAAGAAGATTTTTATTTTCGCTGGCGTTCTCGAAGACCGCCTCTGGATAAAGTAAACGCAATGCTGTCTTTGGCATATACACTACTGTCACAAGACATGACATCAGCAATTGAAGGCGTGGGATTAGATGCGTATGTAGGTTTTCTTCATCGTGATCGTCCAGGAAGAGCCTCCTTAGCCCTGGATATGATGGAAGAATTAAGAGGAGTGTATGCAGATAAATTCGTGTTGTCGCTAATCAACAAAAAAGTGATCCAGCGAGACGATTTCTATGTCAAAGAAAACGGCGCGGTATTGATGACGGATGCGGGACGCAAAAAGTTTTTTACAGCATGGCAGACCAAAAAGCAGGAGAAAATGACTCATCCTTACCTTGGTGAAAAAATATCGTGGGGATTAGTACCTCATGTACAAGCTTTGCTATTAGCCAGGCATCTTCGCAATGATCTTGACGAGTATCCTCCATTCTTATGGAAGTAGGTGTAGAGTGTGCTGCTTATCATTACGTATGATGTAAGTACCAAGTCAAGTGCGGGTCAGAAAAGATTGAGGCAAGTATCAAAGATATGCCAAAACTATGGACAACGTGTTCAAAACTCTGTGTTCGAGTGTCTTGTCGATGCGGCGGAGTTTACAGCACTTAGGTACAAGCTGATCGAAGTTATTGATCAGAAACAAGATAGTCTACGATTTTACCAGCTCGGAAACCAATACAAGAACAAAGTGGAGCACATTGGCGTGAAGGAATCCATAGATCTGGAGGGACCCCTCATTATTTAACGGGTAGTTGTAACAGGTGCGAACCTCAAGTGAACATGATTTTCCCAAGACATTCGCACCTGTAAATATCCATATCAAATCATCTTTATCCATATTTTAACTGTAAAAAAGTTCTAAAATTATATTTTAATTTCATTTATGTAGAATTAGAAGTCGATTTATGGTTGATTTGACCAAAAATCGCGGTCGCACCCCACGCGGGTGCGTGGCGTTCTCTTGTGGATCGCTTGTCACCCCTGAAACCGTTCGGCCAGGTCGCACCCCACGCGGGTGCGTGGCGTTCTCTTGCCCACCCAACCAGAACCACTCCGTGGGGTCATCGTCGCACCCCACGCGGGTGCGTGGCGTTCTCTAGCAGCGCATTGACATGTACGATAAGCGTCATCCGTCGCACCCCACGCGGGTGCGTGGCGTTCTCTCGATGCTCTGGAACGGTCCATCATTTGATCAAAAAAGTCGCACCCCACGCGGGTGCGTGGCGTTCTCTCATGCGCCGCCGAGGGCGTTTGCATGCACGGAGGTCGCACCCCACGCGGGTGCGTGGCGTTCTCTTTGCCCTGGGACGTCAAAAGGGCAGTGGAGTCGCACCCCACGCGGGTGCGTGGATTGAAATTTGTTAATGGCCTGTTGAAGTTGTCGCTGCTGACCAGTCGCACCCCACGCGGGTGCGTGGATTGAAATCTCTTAATCCATATCGTCTGTTTGAACAAGAAGGGTCGCACCCCACGCGGGTGCGTGGATTGAAATTCGCCGCTGCAGCAAGCGCTCGGAGCTCCGACTTGTCGCACCCCACGCGGGTGCGTGGATTGAAATCGTATCCTTTGCGTCGATAAAGTCGGTATCGGCGTCGCACCCCACGCGGGTGCGTGGATTGAAATGTTCTTTTTAGACTCCCAGTTTCCGACCATGGCACCTGGTCGCACCCCACGCGGGTGCGTGGATTGAAATGCTGTCCTCAGCAAACATAAAGGGCAGGTATCTCGTCGCACCCCACGCGGGTGCGTGGATTGAAATAGGCGTTGGCTTTTGTGAAGGGTGATTACAACAGTCGCACCCCACGCGGGTGCGTGGATTGAAATCTATGCAGTGCCATCGTATTTCCTCCTTTGGTTTGTCGCACCCCACGCGGGTGCGTGGATTGAAATAGGTTCGACCTTGATCGGCTGCGTCTCCCTCTTGTTGTCGCACCCCACGCGGGTGCGTGGATTGAAATATCAATGATGAGCAAAGTTGCTCCCTCATTTTTGTGTCGCACCCCACGCGGGTGCGTGGATTGAAATCCACCAACCTTTAGATACCGCGTTTTGATGTGCGTCGCACCCCACGCGGGTGCGTGGATTGAAATATAGCGATTTAATCCGCCGAGGCCGCGCTCGTCAAGTCGCACCCCACGCGGGTGCGTGGATTGAAATCGCCTACGCCAGCTGATCTGATCGGCGACCAGGAGGGTCGCACCCCACGCGGGTGCGTGGATTGAAATACTCCTGGACGGTCATGGCTTAACCATCATGAAAGTCGCACCCCACGCGGGTGCGTGGATTGAAATTGATAGGCAGCCCGGCTGGTTGCTGCAATCTCTGGTCGCACCCCACGCGGGTGCGTGGATTGAAATTCAAGCGCTTTTCCCCATCCGTATCGGCCGCAGGCGGTCGCACCCCACGCGGGTGCGTGGATTGAAATGGATTTAGCCTACCGCAAATACACGCTGTCGTCATGTCGCACCCCACGCGGGTGCGTGGATTGAAATTTTGCTGGGGGCGGAGGGAAGGATCTCGGCTTCGTCGCACCCCACGCGGGTGCGTGGATTGAAATCAGCAGATCGGGCAGCTGCCAACCCCTAATCACCATGTCGCACCCCACGCGGGTGCGTGGATTGAAATTGGAATGCTTACCCTCGAAAGATTGGGAAGCAAGAAGGTCGCACCCCACGCGGGTGCGTGGATTGAAATCTTCCAGGAGCTGTATGATAACCAGCTCGCACTCATCGTCGCACCCCACGCGGGTGCGTGGATTGAAATACCGCGATACCCGGCGTCAACGGTGCCGAGCTGGTCGCACCCCACGCGGGTGCGTGGATTGAAATTCTCAAGAGTGACAGCTGTTGTCTTGGTTGATTCAGTCGCACCCCACGCGGGTGCGTGGATTGAAATCTTATATCATTATTATGATGCTCATTTTGTTTAAGTCGCACCCCACGCGGGTGCGTGGATTGAAATACCGATCGAGGTCAAGTCACATTAATTGCTCGGATGGTCGCACCCCACGCGGGTGCGTGGATTGAAATCCACCGCTCGCGGATGACGCACGCCCCATCTGTTCGAGTCGCACCCCACGCGGGTGCGTGGATTGAAATAAACTGTTCAGCTCCTAATCCTGCAGGCCACTTGGTCGCACCCCACGCGGGTGCGTGGATTGAAATATAATTCTGCCGATCAATAAGTAAAGGTTAGATGGCGTCGCACCCCATGCGGGTGCGTGGATTGAAATGATCACTGGGGATATAGAGCAGCATCGGACAACATCGTCGCACCCCATGCGGGTGCGTGGATTGAAATCAATAGGTAATATGTAAGAACAACGTAAACGGGAGGGCGCACCCCATGCGGGTGCGTGGATTGAAATCGAATGAAATCGGGTTGCGCTCTGTACAGCAATTAGGTCGCACCCCATGCGGGTGCGTGGATTGAAATTTCCATGAGGGCTTCCTGCTCTTCCCGAGCTACAGTCGCACCCCACGCGGGTGCGTGGATTGAAATACTGAACAGGTGCAGTGCGAGGTTCAGCATGAAGCGTCGCACCCCACGCGGGTGCGTGGATTGAAATAGTAGCGATGCCGAGCATGGCGGATAGGGAATAACGTCGCACCCCACGCGGGTGCGTGGATTGAAATTTCGGAGATTTCACATCGCGAATCGGAGAGAAAGTCGCACCCCACGCGGGTGCGTGGATTGAAATTCTATATCGGGAAGGACTTGGAGAAGGCGTCAAGTCGCACACCAAGCGGGTGCGTGGATTGAAATCAGAAGGGACAAGTATGCGAGATCATCAAAAACGTCGCACCCCATGCGGGTGCACGGATTGAAATATCGCGCCGCCAAAATCTTTAGATAGTAATGATGGTCGCACCCCACGCGGGTGCGTGGATTGAAATCCCGTGGTCGCCGGGCGAGCGGATGGGGTGCCAAGGGTTGCACCCCATGCGGGTGCGTGGATTGAAATGCGTAACTTGGAGCTCTGAGTAACAAAGGAAAATGATGTATGCAGGGCATCACGCAGCAGCACGTTACTAAATCTGCTAAATCGTCATTTAAGCCTAGATACAGAGGGAGTGCGATCTGCTATCACACCAAGCCAGACGTGTATTGTATTGTTTGAGGGGCGGCCGTTGTGGCTAACTAGTCGTAATCACGGATTTGTTTTGTCAGAATCGCTAATGATTTATAAAAGGTATGCCGCGAATCTTACGGTTGATATGACGTTTAAAACAAAATTCGCCTTTGTCTATAATCAGTTCTTTTCACCTGATCAGATGCGCTGGATCTTGTTTTATACTATAATGATAGCTGTTGCATCAGGCTGAAGGTCGTGATGTCATGCGCGGTCCAGCTCCCGGGTGCCCGGAAATTTTAAATGAGAATGTAACCGACCCATGAAAGGAAGATCACATTGACAATAGAACCACAAGAGAACGCCCTGCAGCCGGAGGACCGGTACAAGAAGCTCAAGGCGGATGCGAACCGGATGGCGGACTGGCGTACGCGGGTAAAGGCGATTGAGGAATTAGGTGCGCTCGATCACCCGCATGCGGTGGACGTTCTGATGCACCGGATGCAGCAGGACCCGGTATACCGGGTTCAGGTCGCTGCCTATGAACAGCTGAAAGGTCTCGGCGAAGAGGTTCACAAGCCGAAGCCCAGCCCGGAAGAGCCGGTCAAGGGCGTAACTAAGATGCTCGTCCGCATTAAGAAGAGCCTGCCCAAGGATCACACCTACGAGCAGTTCAAGGACAAGCTGAACAAGATGAGAGCAGATGTCTATGACATCTATGAAGGTGAAAAAGGCGACGGCTTCGATGCCTGGCTGGAAGCCAAATGGAGCGATTTGCGCATCTGAGGGGACCCAGCAGCATATCCATGATACAGGCGGCTTCCGTAGGGGAGACCGTCTGAAAGAGTGAGTGAAGCCCGAAATTCACGATATTTTTCCAAAATTATGGTTGAGACGCCGGATTCACTGGTATACTTAAAAGCATGTGGAATGAAAATTTGCAAGGAGTGATCATTTGAGAAGACATCAACCTATGTCATTTGACGATTTGCTGAAGGATTTGAAGGGCGAGAAGGAGAACGCGGATAATCCCGCTCAGGTCCCGCTCAGTCAGCTGTTTAATGATTCATTTATGCGCCGGCACACCCGGCATGAGAGCTTTGCCTCTTTCAATGAGAAGGGCAAGTTCGAAGTGAAGACCTACGAGGACGTGGATCAGATTCCAGAAGAGCTGTTCGAGCGCCATATTGCCCGCGAAACGAACTTTAAGAACTGGGATGAAATGCTGAACACCGCGCAAAAAGAGCATACCGCCTAAGGCTCCTTAAAGAAGACGTTAAGCCCATATTGGGTGACAACGTCTTTTTTTTGTTGTGGGCGTGCCCAGCAAAGCACGCATCTTCTAGCCGGTGAAAGTCCGGTCGCGGGAGGGGCCAAGCCCCCGCGTAGCTAGGATACCTGCGTATGGCGAAATCTGTGCGTAGAAGCGTATCGACATAAGTACCTGTCAGAGACAGGGCGAGCAACATACCAGGCTGTAACATAAAGTGAATCCTGCCGCGTCGTCAAAAAGGCCTCGCAAGAGGGGAAGAG
>NZ_JAGFIP010000026.1:0-34122 GCF_017582705.1 Paenibacillus sp. F411 | reverse complement strand
GGTTAAATTCATGGCTAGACAACATGGACTCAAAACGCTCTTGTAATCTGCATGCACATGAATGACGAACATCGGAAAGCCGTATGAGGGAAAACCTCACGTACGGTTTGATGAGGAGGGGCTGAAATTTTCAGCCCTTTACTCTAGCCTCTGGCTTGGTAACTCTAGAGCAAAGGAGCCGATCTGCATGCATAATGAGCCTGTAGTCCCCTGTGATGGGGGAAGGGCTACAGGCTCATGGCTCCCGTAAAAAAACAGCATGGTGTATTTACTTTTCCGGATGTTATCGTCCATGATATAGATAGTATGGGACCCACAAAATGGATGTGTCATGAGCAGACCGACCGCTGGCTTTCCTATGAGAGCCGATATCGGGACGCTGTGATGAAGTGGGTGGATAAAGTGTGGTAGAGAGACTATAAGATTTGGAGGGATGAGAGCTCATGGAGAGCAAGGAGCAAGCTGCGGCCCGTTACGGGTCAAAAGGGAAGGCAGGCACCTATCTGGAGGTACTGGCGGTGTCCACGAAGCTTGGGTTGACGTCCTTTGGCGGACCGGTTGCGCACATTGGGTATTTTCACAACGAATACATACGGCGGCGCAAATGGATGGATGAACGAAGCTATGCAGATCTGGTCGCGCTGTGCCAGTTCCTTCCCGGACCGGCCAGCAGTCAGGTCGGCATCGGCATTGGCGTCATTCGCGGAGGGCTTGTAGGCGGGCTGATCGCCTGGCTCGGGTTCACGCTGCCTTCCGTTGTGGCCTTGGTGCTGTTCGCTCTGCTGCTGCAGGGAATGGATCTGGGCAATGCGGGCTGGATTCACGGACTGAAGCTGGTCGCCGTAGCGATCGTGGCCCATGCGATACTCGGGATGGGCCAGAAGCTGGCTCCGGATCGAAGCCGGGCGACACTGGCTATCGCGGCAGCCTCTATCGCGCTGCTGTGGCAGTCGGTGTTCAGTCAGGTCGGCATCATTGTCGCAGCGGGACTGTTCGGGCTGTGGATGTACCGCAAAGCCGAGACCCCGGAGGTCACGGATCTGAATATCCCCGTGAAGCGCGGAGTCGCGCTCTTCTGTCTGGTGCTGTTCGCGGCGCTGCTGGCAGCGCTGCCGCTGCTTCGACAGGGAGCGCTCAGCGGCTGGCTGCCGCTGTTTGACAGCTTCTACCGGTCCGGCTCGCTGGTGTTCGGTGGAGGTCATGTCGTGCTGCCGCTGCTGGAGCGAGAGGTCGTACCGGCGGGCTGGGTGAACAAAGAGGACTTCCTGGCCGGCTACGGTGCAGCCCAGGCCGTGCCGGGCCCGCTGTTTACCTTCGCGGCATTTCTGGGGACACTGGCTGGTGGCATTTCCGGCGCAGTGATCGCCACCGCTGCGATTTTTCTGCCTGCGTTTCTGCTCATTATCGGCACGCTGCCGTTCTGGAACGCTATGCGCCGCAATCCCAAGGTGCAAGGCGCCCTGGTCGGAATCAATGCCGCAGTCGTCGGCATCCTGCTGGCCGCGCTTTATGATCCGCTGTGGACGACGACGATTCTGTCGCCGGCGGATTTTGCCATGGCCGCTGTCTTTTTCCTCATGCTCGTCTTCTGGAAGCTTCCGCCGTGGGTGATCGTCATCGTGGGAGCGCTTGGCGGCACGCTGCTGACTTTGATTTGATGCACTTCGTGTTATTTGAAGCCCGGACTCGCTGTACAAGCGGTGCCGGGCTTTTCACATGCGGCAAGACGGCTGAAGCTGTGCTCCTGCATTAGCATCGGCATCGTCTGCGGCTGTCTGAAATGGTACAAACTTCTGCCAAGCTGGAGACGTTAATATAAAGAAGGCGGTATGCAGCCTAGCAGGGCTGTCATCCATGCGTGGAAGAAGGAGGACAAACCATGAACGTCATTGGAATTGTAGGGTTCGTTACATCTGTAGTGTCGATCGTCTTAAACCTAATTCTCGTCAAGAGCGAGCATCGTCATGAGAAGCTGAGTGACACAGCGGGGAAAAAGTGGTATATCGCTTCAACCTTGATGATGGGTACCGTTGTGTTCGGCATCCTGCTGATTGACTTCAATGTTGTAATAGACCCGTTCAGAATGATGCAGGGTATTCTGGCTGCGGGTGCACTGTACCTATGCTTTAACGGCTGGCTGGAGAAGAAATATATCCGGCACACGCGGCGGCATATGATCAGCTTTACAATAGCCTTCCTGCTGATTGCGTTTCTGGCATGGGCCACCTTGGCAGCGGATCGGGAGGTGTTAATGAGCTTCCGGCTGCAGTAGAGTGCGACAGGGTGAGATCCAGCGGCGGAGCGAGTTCGGTATTTCGAGTTCGTTTGGTGCTGAACCGCCCGAGTAGCGCAATGAGTTCGGTATTTCGAGTTCGTTTGGTGCTGAATCGCCCAAGTGGAGCAATGAGTTCGGATTTTCGCATTCATTTGGTGCCGAACCGCCCGAGTGGGGCAACGAGTTCGATATTTCGCATTCGTTTGGTGCCGAACCGCCCCAGTGGGGCAATGAGTTCGGTTTATCGCATTCATTTGGTGCTGAACCGCCCGAGTGGGGCAACGAGTTCGGTTTTTCGAGTTCGTTTGGTGCCGAACCGCCCGAGTGGGGCAACGAGTTCGGTATTTCGAGTTCGTTTGGTGCCGAACCGCCCGAGTGGGGCAACGAGTTCGGTTTTTCGAGTTCGTTTGGTGCTGAACCGCCCGAGTGGGGCAATGAGTTCGTTTTTTCGCGTTCATTTGGTGCTGAACCGCCCAAGTGGGGCAACGAGTTCGTTTTTTCGAGTTCGTTTGGTGCTGAACCGCCCGAGTGGGGCAATGAGTTCGTTTTTTCGAGTTCGTTTGGTGATGAACCGCCCAAGTGGGGCAACGAGTTCGGTATTTCGCGTTCGTTTGGTGCTGAACCGTCCGAGTGGGGCAATGAGTTCGGTATTTCGCGTTCGTTTGGTGCTGAACCGCCCAAGTGGGGCAATGAGTTCGGTTTATCGCATTCGTTTACTCCAGAACCGCCCCAGCGGCGCAACGAATGCGGTTTTTCGCATTTGTTTGGCGCGTGGGGGGCTATGGCAGGATTGAGTTCGGTATTTCGCATTCATAGGCCGGTGGATAGCTCCACCATCTTTCAGGCGACACCGGTGGCTTCTTCTTCGCCCTGCAGCAGCTTTCGGTACAGCCCATCCTGCGCCAGCAGGATGTCGTGGTTCCCTTCCTCCACCAATGCACCTTTGTCTATGACGAAAATGACGTCGGCGTTGCGGATCGTAGACAATCTGTGAGCGATGACGATGGTTGTCAGCCCTTCCCGCAGCGTATCCAGGCTGCGCTGAATTTTACGCTCCGTTTCCAAATCCAGCGCCGAGGTCGCCTCGTCCAGAATGAGCACCTCTGGCCGTGCAGCGAGTGCGCGAACGAGTGAAAGACGCTGACGCTGGCCCCCGGAGAGCATTACACCGCGTTCTCCGATCTCCTGATCCAGACCCAGCGGCAGTGAGGTGATGAAATCGTCAATATACATGGCCTTACAGAGCGCCATCAACTCCTCGTCCGAGATGTGAGCTCGTCCCATCGTCAGATTGGTGCGGATGGACTCCGGGAAGAAGTACGGCTCCTGGAGGACAATGCATACCCGCTCCGACCAATCCTGCCTTTGCAGGAGAGAAAGCGAATGACCGTTCACCTCAATGTCCCCTGCCTCTGGCTCATAGAACCGGGCCAGCAGCTTGGATATGGTGGATTTTCCGCCGCCGCTGGCTCCGACGATGGCATTTTTCTTGCCCACCTTCAGTGTCATGTCCAGCTCCTGCAGGATGGGCTGCACCGCGTCCGCTTGAAAGGAGAAGCTTACCTTTTTGAGTTCCATAGAGGTGATCGGTTCCGTGAAGGCTTGGCTTCCATCCGCCATTTTCTCGACGTCTGTAATCCGCTTCAGGCGATCAATGGTACCGACCAGGCGCGCGCCCTGCATGGCATGCTCAAAAATCATATGGAAATCATCCATTAAGCTCGAGGAATATTGCCATAGCACGATGAGCAAGCCGGCGCTCATCGTGCCCTGCATCACCTGATAGCCACCGAAGGCCAGAACGACTAAAGTGGCAGACCATTTCAACGGCTGACTGAGAATCATTTGCTTGTTCTCCAGACGTCCTGCTTTCATTACTTCTTCCATATAAGGCTTAAACAACCGATGATACCGCTCCAACTCCCAGGCTTCCCGGTGAAAGGCGACGACTTCCTTGGTAGCGGCAATGCCTTCTTCCATATGTACAGTGAGCGCTGTTTTCCGATCGGATACCTGACGTGAGCTTGATCGAACCTTTTCTCCCAAATAGCGTCCCAACGCCATAAAGCTGAGACACAGCACGGTGGTAGAGAGCAGCAGCGTCAGGCTGACGCTGCCGATAATGATCATGATCACGACCGCGGACACTACACGCTGCAGTGCCTTTGGCATCTGGTATGAAACGCCGCCGCCCACCGTATAAATGTCCTTCACGAGATAATCTGTGAACCGCGCACTTCGTTCCTTCTGAATATGCGAAAGCGGCAGGTGGTACAGATGATTCATAACAAGCTTTCCCAACGTGATGCGCAGTGCATAGCCGATTCTGTGATGCACCATGGCTGTCGCTGTAAAGAGTGCAGGAGCCGCAAACAGACAAACCCCCAGCAGTACAAAGTAGGTCAGGGCATGCTCCGTCTCACCCGCGATAAAAACATCATCAATGATCCATTTTTGAACCCAGGTTCCCCCAAGGGAAAAGGCCGTTTCTGCCATCATAATGACAAAACCGAACAGATACCAGCCCTTGCTTCTACGTATGAATGGCCATATCCAAGCCAAGCTGCTCTTCATGAAGCTCCTCCCCCTTTACCAGCTGATAAAAGATGCCCTGCTGCCTGACAAGCTCCTCATAGGTACCTTGCTCCACCGCTTTTCCCTGATCAATCACGATAATCTGATCGTAATCGCGGATCGTAGAAATCCGGTGGGCTACCGCAATGGTGGTCCGGCTTGCTAGCAGCGCCTGCAGCGCATGCTGTACCGCTTTTTCACTGACTGTATCCAGTGAGGCAGTCGCTTCATCCAACAGGATGATGGACGGATTCTTGATAAACATTCTTGCAATAGCAATTCTTTGCTTCTGGCCGCCGGAAAGCCGGATACCCCGCTCACCGACCAAGGTGTCATATCCCTCTGGCAGCTCCAATATGAAATCATGAATGAAGGCGGCCTTTGCAGCCGCAATGATGTCCGCTTGAGAGGCATCCGGTCGACCGAAGCGGATATTTTCCTGGATGGACAAACCGAATAGATACGTTTCTTGAAACACGATGCCGATCGATTCCCGAATTTGACTTAGGGAGAGCTCGGTCAAGGGGACGCCATCCAGTAGAATCTGGCCTTGATCCGGATCGTAAAACCGGCCTACCAGCTTGAGCAGTGTCGATTTTCCGCAGCCGCTAGTCCCTACGAGAGCCGTTTTTTGCCCGGGAAGAATCTGTGCTGTAAATCCCGTGATCACCGGTGAACGTCCCGGATAGCTGAAATGAACCTCGCTGAACGTCAACGCTCCGGCTATGTCAGAGAGGAACCGGGGCTTTCGGTCTTCTTGAACCACAGGCTTGTGCTGAGCATATTCATACAATAGCTGTGCCTGGCCTATACAGTAGCTTTGCTCCAGCAATTGAAAAGTCAAACGCCCGATCGAGCGGAAGATCATCAATATGTAGATGGTAAATGATACGAAAGTGCCCACACTCATGCTGCCACTCGTAATTGATTGAGAGCCGAGGATGTACATCAGGATGACTCCGACGGCTGTAGCCGTCATTCGAAAAGAGAATTGCAGATGCCGGTAGAGCAGGGAGCCGAGACGGGTTTTTGCATATTGCTCATATGTTTCCGTAAAACGCCCCACTTCCCAGGAGGTCGCGCCAAAAGCACGCACTTCTACCAGTGAACTGACCGAATTATAAATTTTCTGATTTAGTCGTTCCCGCTCCTGGGTTTGCTGTTTAAAATACATCGCTGTCTTTCCATCAATAGTAGGACCTATCAAATAGTAGAGGAAATAGCATGGAAGAATGAAAAGCGTCAGCTTCGTGTTCATATGGAGTACCATGACCAGGGGCACCAGAATGAGTAGCAGATGCCGGATGATGAGGGGCAGGTATTGGGTGTAGATCTTCTGAACCGCCGTCAGGTTGTGGTTGAACAGAGACAGGGTTTCTCCGGTCGGGTGCTGCTCATAGTAAGCAAAGCCCAGCTTCCTTAGATGTGTGAACAGGCTGAGCTGTAAATCCCGGGCGGCCTTCTCCTGCACCGAGCGTTCCAGAATGTTGCAAAGGGCCGTCGCTGCAAACATCAATCCCAGAACAAGGATCAATACGGCCAGCGCTGTGAAAAATAGTGTGTTGCTCTTCTCAGGAACTACCACGTCAATGAGATAGCGTAAAAATTGCGGAATGCTAATCTCGCCAAGCGCGAGAACAAGTCCCATCACAATGAGGGCGATCAAACTCCCGCGGTAAGGCTTCAAATAAGACAGCACCCAGAAATAGGTCTGTCTCCGTTCTTGATAAGCGCTCCATTTGTTCTTCAAGGTATTTCTGATTTGACCATCCCCCGCTGCGTCCACCCGGTTACCCCCTCAGTTTCTGCTATGACACCGAATAAATTCCAAGTGAAATCCATATTACAGGAGCCACTTGACTTCCGTCAACAGAGAATTTAAGCGCTATCATTATGCGGTTGGCAGCTGCAACCAGCTGCAAAAAAAGAGGGTAGCTCTGCTGCGCTGGAGCATCGAGCAGAGGATCGGGCGCCTGGCGCGGTGCTAGCGCAGCCGCGCGCTCATGTCCAGGCTGCGGCCTGATGCTGACCGCCTGCCCCAGAACAGCTGCAGCGCGAGCTTGGCGCACCACAGGGCAAAGGCTAAAAAGATCAGCGCCCACACGGCTGCAGGCAGAGGGGTCTGATGGGCGAGATTCGCCGCATCGCCGGCACGCGCCGGAGTAATGACTCCATAGATGAGCAGCGTTACCGGTCCCATGACCGATTCCTCCAGGCAGAGGAAAGCGAGTAAGAGATAGTAGGCATTTCGGATTTTTCCACCAATCAAATAGAAGACAAGGGTAATCACAATGAAGATGGAGAGCCACCAGATGCCGTAGCCGTTGCGGACGAACAGGATAATCATGAGCAGTGCAGTTACGGTTATAGCTAGCAGCCCCTGTCCCTGCTTCTGGCGGGCATAAACGTAAAACATCAGCACAGAGAACAGGGAGGCCGGAATATATCCTGCCATGGAAACGACGAGGGACTTCCATCCCGGTGCTACGAGGGAGTAGGTCACGCCGCTGTGATCCGGATTCAGCTCGATGCTCAGTACCCGTCCGGACAAGGCGAGGGTCGCGAGCGCATGACCGAGCTCATGCACCATGGTGTCCATAATGCGGAACCAGGAGGAAAAAGGAATGAGGCGGGTCAAGATGGCGGCGCCAACCAGATACAGAATCGTTTTGATCCACTTGTTCATATCATAATCCTTTCTACAGGAAGTCTGCGATGGGCTGTGGAACATACAGACAGGGCGATTCATGTTGTGATAAAATGGAACGTATGTTCCATGAAAGCTCGCCTATATCAAGTATAGACGGCAATACAGTCATTGTACAAACGAATCCAGCTCCTCGCGGGGAGTGGTACAATAGAGAGACGAAGTGGACAAAAAGGAGGTGAGAGGCCGTGACGCAGCCACAGGAACCGGAACGCAGACCCCGCCACGCCAAGCGAGACAGCAGCGGAGGCGTGAGCCCAAGGTCGGAGCAGCCGCATCAAAGCTCCAGATCGGAGCAGCGGCATCAAAGCCCCGGACCGGGTCAGGTACACGAAGTTTCCCGCCAGGAAGGGCCAAAAGTGAAGTCATGGCGGAGCCATGACCTGCAGCTCACCTTTGCTGAGTTTCAGCTGGGCGGCGAAGAGCGTGAGCTGAGAATTCCGGAGGAGTCTGCAGTACGCAGGCATCAGGAAACAGAAGCGGCCATGCAGGAGAACGAGGCTGCCCTGCGGGAGCCAGAGGAATTCATGGGCGACAGCCAAGAGGCTTTCACAGGACAGCTTACCTTGGCGGAGCTGGATTTTGGACCGTCAGGGGAGCAGCCCTCGGGCGCAGCCAGCCATGCTGGTCACGCGCTGACGCGGCCGACGCCGCCTTCTCCCGAGGTTTCGACGCTGCCGGCCTCCAGCGTGCCCCCGTCTTTTGATGGTGCAAGATATTACACGCGTGAGCAGCAGTTTTACCTGCGGGCCAAGGAGCTGGAGTGGCATGCGGAGCCGCAGGCGCCCTTCACTCCGTTCAAGAGCTACTGGCCGGTGTACAGTGAAATGTCACCGCCGCAGGAGCGCTGGTATTTCTACTGGAGGGAGGAGGTGCGTTCCGGAAGCTACCCGGACACGGACCTTTCCTACCTGTTTCTCTATATATATGAGCTAATTCACGGCATCGGCTGGAGCGGGCCGCAGCAGGGCTGGCAGCTGCTGAATCAGGTCTGGCTTGCTTACCGCGGCCGGTACCGTAAGCTCGACAGTTATCTGAGAGAGTGGCGGTTTGATTTTGCCCGGGTGCACGGCCTGGAGCTGCCGGAAGCGGACGTCCTGGACAAGCTCCCCCGCAGCCTCTCGCCCGAGCTTCGGGAGCGGGAGTGGCTGCGGCGGTTCAGCGCCCGTCCCGTTGAGCTGAATTGGGACGTGCTTCGGGAGCTGCTGGATGTCGATCCCGAGAAGAGCCGTTTTTTTCAGGAATCCGGCAGTAAGGCGCTGAAGACCTATGCCCCCAAAGTGATTGCTCTGGCAGATGCTTACGGAGAGAAGACGGGAGCCGGACGCCTGCTGGAGCGCTTTAGACCGCCTGAGATTAACTCGGAGCGGCCGCTGTTCCGGACGGCAGTATACGACGAGAGCCTGTTTGGACGCACGGTAACTGTGCGCTATATGAAGCTGTCCGCCTATTCACCTCTCCGGGCGTTTCTCACACAGCTGGTCCGCTTGACCGAGAACGTGCTGAGAGAGCTGATGCACTTTAAAGGGCGGCTGAAGGGCGTGAGTGTCGAGCCAGAGCTCGGTAAGCTCATCCGACGTTATTTGGAAAAAGAGCTCGGCGCCGGCGTGAAAGCGCCCCAGCCGCCGGCGCCCGTGGTCACTATTGATCCGGACAAGCTGCAGCGGCTGCAGCAGGAGTCGGATCTCGTGCGGGACCTGCTTATGGTGGAAGAGCCGGAGTATGAGGACCAGAGATCTCCTGCACCGGATGAGAGCGAATCTTTTGCCGGGGCGGCGCCTGTCCCTCCTTCTTGGGACAACACGGCCGATGGCGGGATACACTGGAATACGGAGCAGCTGGGACAGGAGTGGCAGGAGCTGGCGTTGAGACTGACGCCTCCGCAGCTGGAGATGCTGTATGCACTGAAGCACAATCTGGGGCCTGCAGCTCGGCAGGCAGCGGCAGAGCGTGCCGGCTCCATGCCAGAGCTGCTGCTGGATGAGATTAACGAGGCGGCGATGGAGTGGATCGGCGATCTTTTAATAGATGGAGATGCTTTGCTGGAGGATTATGCAGATATGCTGGATTTCACGAAGAGGTGATCAAGAGATGACTGAGTTAAAAATTCCGCGGCGGCTGACGACCGCGCTGATGAACTCGTTGACGGCCGGTGTCGTGCCGCGAGTGGGGCTGGAGCACATTGCGGTGGGCCGCAAACCGGAGGTCGAAGCGCTATTGCAGGATATGGACAATATTCAGGAGGGCGGTGCAGCCTTTCGCCTGATCAGCGGGCGGTACGGCAGCGGCAAGAGCTTTCTGCTCCAGATTCTTCGCAACTATGCGATGGACCGGGATTTCGTCGTAGCCGATGCGGATCTGTCGCCGGAGCGGCGCCTGGTGGGGACGAAGGGACAGGGTCTTGCCACCTACCGTGAGCTTATGACTCACCTGTCCACCCGGACACGACCGGACGGCGGAGCGCTGGAGGTTATTCTCCAGAAATGGATCTCTGCCATCCAGCAGTCCTTGGTCCAGAAGGAGGGCATCTCCGCCGATGATCCGGGCTTTAGCCTGAGGGTGGAGCAGCGGATTTTTGAAGTGACGGGCAGTATGCAGAGCCTAGTGCACGGCTTTGATTTTGCCAAGGTGCTGACGGCGTATTGGAAAGGCTGCAAGCTGGGAGATGATGATGTCAAGCAGGCAGCGCTGCGCTGGCTTCGGGGGGAATACCGGACGCGCACAGAGGCGCGGCAGGAGCTGGGAGTCGGAATGATCATTGATGATGAGAGCTGGTACGACTACATGAAGCTGTGGGCGGAATTTACAGCATTGATTGGCTACAAGGGGCTGCTGCTCTTCATCGACGAGGGTGTCAATCTGTACAAAATCACGAATACCGTATCCCGCCAAAGCAACTATGAGAAGCTGCTGACGCTGTTCAATGATACGATGCAGGGCAAGGCCCGGCATCTTGGTATTCTGCTGGGCGGTACGCCTCAGTTCGTCGAGGATGAGCGGCGGGGGCTGTTCAGCTATGACGCGCTGCGCTCGCGCCTGATCGACGGGCGCTACGGCTCGCAGTCGTACCGCACCTACAGCTCGCCCATTCTTACGCTGAGCATGCTGTCGCATGAAGAGATTCTCATTCTGCTTCAGAAGCTGCGGGACATTCATGCACTGCATTATCAATATCCGGCGGCGCTGGAGGATGCGCAGCTGGTTGCCTTTATGCAAAATGCGGTAAACCGCCTCGGCGCTGAGGAGCTGCTGACTCCGCGCGAGGTCGTCCGGGATTTCCTGGATCTGCTGCATACGCTGCATCAGCACCCGGACAGTAATTTTGACACGCTGCTCGGGAAGCGGTCCTCACCGGCCCAGACTTCGGCGTCTACAGGCGCCAAATCCAGCTCCGATGAGAACCAGGAGGATGACAGTGATGATTTCCTGGCGGAGTTTGAGCTATGAGCAGCCAGGGTCATCTGTTCTACAGGCTGGCTCCCTTCATCCGCGAATACATGTACCGCAAACGCTGGGACACCCTGCGCGAAGCACAGGTGGAGGCCTGCCGGGTGCTGCTGGACACCTCTCATCATCTTCTAATCGCATCGGGGACGGCGTCGGGGAAGACGGAGGCGGCTTTTTTTCCGGCACTGACAGGACTGTATGAAGCCCCCTCGTCCTCGGTTGGCATTCTGTACATTGGTCCGCTGAAGGCACTTATCAATGACCAGTTTGAGCGGATTCAGGAGCTGCTTCGGGAGGGAGAGGTGCCGGTATGGCACTGGCATGGGGATGTGTCGCAGGAGGAGAAGACCAAGCTGATGCAAAATCCTTCCGGCGTGCTGCAGATTACACCGGAATCGCTGGAAGGACTGCTTATGAATCGCCCGAATGCCATTCCGGCGCTGTTTCACGACCTGCGGTATGTCATTATTGACGAAGTGCACGCCTTTATGGGGGCAGACCGGGGGATTCAGGTGCTGAGCCAGCTGACCCGAATCGAGCGGATGGCAGCCTGCACGCCGCGCCGTATCGGGCTGTCTGCCACCCTCAAGGATTATGACACGGCGGCCGGCTGGCTTGCTGCCGGCACGAAGGAACTGGCGGAGGTGGTGTCCCCGCCAGGATCACGCCGCTTGCGGATCAGCGTCGAGCATTTTTCATTTCCGGATGCACGGGATGAGAAGAAGGCGGAGCAGCGGGAGCACGCAGAGAAAGCATATTATGATTATATGTATGACACGACCCGCCGTCATAAAGCGCTCATCTTTACGAACAGCCGCTCCGATGCCGAGCTGACGACACTGGAAATGCGGCGGGTGGCTGCGAAGCGTCAGGAGCCGGATGTATTTCATGTTCATCACGGCAGCATTTCCTCGATGCTGCGGGAGGAAGCCGAGGCGGCGCTGCGCAGCGGCCCCGGTCCTGCTGTAGCCGCCGCCACGCTGACGCTGGAGCTGGGCATTGACCTGGGCGAGCTAGAGCGGGTCGTGCAGCTCGGTGCCCCGTACAGCTGCTCCAGCTTTGTGCAGCGGCTGGGGCGCTCCGGCAGACGTGGACAGGCATCGGAGATGCTGTTTCTATGTCCGGAGGAAGAGGATGAAACTGCACAGCTCCCGGCGCGCATGCCCTGGATGCTGCTGCGCGCGATCGCGGTCATTGAGCTGTATGTTCACGAGAGGTGGGTGGAGCCGCTGACACTGCGGCAGAAGCCGGTCGGGCTCTTGTATCATCAGACGATGAGCATTCTGAAAAGCATGGGGGAAGCCGAGCCGGCCGAGCTGGCGAAGGCGGTGCTGACGCTGCCTGCTTTTCGCGGCTTCACGGCGGCAGAGTACAGGGATTTTCTGAATTATCTGCTGCAGACAGACCATATCCAGCGCACCGATGAAGGGCCGCTCATTATCGGCCTGACGGGAGAGCGCATCGTGAACCATTTCCGCTTCTACGCGGTGTTCAAAGACGATGAAGAGCATGTCGTGTATAACGGGTCGGAGGAGATCGGCTCCATCACGACCGTGCCGCCGCCAGCCTACTGCTTCTCGCTGGCCGGCAAGCTGTGGAAGGTGGAGGAGGTCGATCCCCGGCATAAGGCGCTGTACGTCAAATCATCCAAGGGCAAGGTCGATACCCTTTGGCTTGGTGCAGGCGGAGACATCCATACCAGGGTCGTCCGCAAAATGCGCCAGGTTCTCGATGACAGCACGCTGTATCCTTATCTGGCGCCTGGTGCGGTGCAGCGGCTGGAGCGGGCCCGGCGTCTCGCCCGGGAGAGCGGGCTGCTGAACAGCACCGTCATACCTGCGGGGGGAGACTCCATGTTTGTCCTTCCCTGGGCGGGCAGCAAGCCATTCCGTACGCTGGAGCGGCTGCTGAAGCACAATCTTGCTGGCGCCCACTCCCTGCGGTCCATCGTACCCATGGAGCCGTATTATATGGTGGTCGCGGGCAAGACGACCCCGGAGCAGCTGATGGATGCCATCGCTGGAGAGCTGGACGAATGCCTTGTCGCCGGGCCCGAGTCGCTGCTTGATCCGAAAGAGGCGCCATATTTGGGCAAATACGATGAATTCGTCAAGCCGGATCTGCTGCGCACGGCATTTGCCGTAGACGGCCTGGATCTTGAAGGGCTGAGTGATGCGCTGCGAGGCTTGAAGGATCATTAAGGGATTGAGAACTGCCTGTATAATCAGGTTCATCCCCAAAAATCTCACTGCCTGTATAATCAGGCAGTGTTTTTGTTTAAGTAGTTGGAATAACCGCTGGGTTAAAGGCGCGGGTCATCCACGTGAAATTCCAGTTTAACTCGGGATCGGAGACCTTTTAAACAAGCAAGCATACGGAAAAATTCACGGTAGCATGCTACATGAGATCTGGGTGGATGTGGACATAATGAGATGGACGCGCCACAATACATACTTTTCCGAGGTGATGCAGTTGAAAGGTAAATTAATGACGAACATGGTGTTTACGATTTCGGCACTTCTGATTGGAGTACTGGCCGTGCTGGGCGCTGTCATTCCGGAGAAGTTCGGCTATGCGGCGGCCTACTTGTTTAACCTGACGACGAACTATTTCGGCTGGTTCTATCTGCTGTCCATCTTTATGATCATTCTGTTCTTGTTCGGCGTTGCGATCAGCAAATACGGAGGCATCCGTCTGGGGCAGGATGATGCCCAAAAGCCGGATTATCCCTTCTTTACCTGGATCGGCATGCTGTTCTCTGCCGGCTTCGGGGTGGGTCTGGTGTTCTGGGGCGTGGCGGAGCCGATGACGCATTTCTTTACGCCGCCGTTTGCCGGCATGGAATCACAATCCATTGAAGCCGCCCGGGTAGCTATGGGCTATGCGTTCTTTCACTTCGGCATCAGTCAGTGGTCGGTCTTCGCGCTGGTGGGGTTAGTCATTGCCTTTTTCCAATTCCGCAAAAAGAAAGACGGCCTCGTATCCACCGCCCTCGAGCCGATCACCGGACAAAAACGGGGTGTGAAGGACACCATCGACATTCTGGCGGTCATTGCCACCGTGATGGGTGTCGCCACCTCCGTAGGCTTGGGCGTTCTGCAAATGGGCGGGGGCGTGAGCATCCTGACAGGGTGGGAGAATACACCGCTGCTGCAGATCGGCGTGCTGGGCCTCATTTTTATCTGCTATATGATCTCGACCACCACAGGGCTGGACAAGGGTATAAAATATTTGAGTAATTTTAATCTCGGCATGGCGCTGGCCTTTCTGCTCTTTGTGTTCTTCGCAGGTCCCAGTGTCTTTATCCTTGAAACCTTTACGCTAGCGATCGGCGATTACATCTCGAACTTCATTCAGTACAGCCTGCGGCTGCAGCCTTATGCGGGCGGGGAATGGGTGCGCAAGTGGACGATTTTTTATTGGGCGTGGGCGATTGCCTGGTCCCCGTTTGTCGGTGCCTTTGTCGCGCGCGTATCCCGGGGGCGGACCGTCCGGGAGTTTATTCTGGGAGTTATGGTTGTGCCGCCGCTGATTGCCTGTATGTGGATGGCGGTGTTTGGCGGAACCGCGCTGTGGCTCGATATGAACCAGAATGCAGGCATTGCTACAGCCGTATATCATGACGTATCGACAGCGCTTTTTGAATTGATTGAGCTGCTGCCGCTGTCAGATATTGTACATGTGCTGTCTCTCCTTCTGATCCTGACGTTCCTCATCACTTCGGCGGACTCGGCGACGTATATTTTGTCCAGCATGACGACCTCGGGCAGCCTGAATCCCCCATTTTATGTAAAAATGGTCTGGGGCATTCTGATGGCCTCCATTGCAGGCGTGCTCCTTTATACCGGAGGCCTTGAAGCGCTGCAGACCGCTTCCCTGATCTCGGCACTGCCGTTCACTATCATCTTGCTGCTGCTGGTGATTGCAGTCATCCGCATGTTCAAGGGAGAACCGCTGCCGATCCGCAAGGCCGACGTGAAACGCTTCAAGCGGCTGGAGGAAGCCGTCAATAAGAGCAGGAAGCAGCGGTGAGCCTTGAGCAATGTGCAGGACGCAGGACGTGTCAATCTAATGGAACAGCAAAAACCCCGCCGCCGGGCGAGGTCAGTGAAGAACTGCTTTACATTTAACCAAGCCAGCAGGGCATGGTCTTTACGACTGCCTGCTGGCTTATATTTATAGTGCGCTGGTACCGCCAAACTCTCCCAGCGCTTCTTTAGCGAGCTGGTCCAGCAGCATATTATCCATAGGCGGATTGAACAGGCCCGCCCGGATGTCCCGGGCGTAACGCTCCAGCGGCAAAGCCTTGGAGAGGCTGGTTCCGCCGACGATCCGCATGGCGAGGTCTACGACCTGAAGCGCGCGGTTCGTGACGACATGCTTGGCCAGCCCAAGCTGCGGACGCAGGCCGGGCCGCAGCTGAGGCTGGCTGTCCCAGACAGCCGCCGCTTCATAAAGCACAGACCGCGCAGTGCGCAGCTCGGCCTCCATCTGCCCGATGAGCTGCCGTACCGTCGGCACCTCTCCGATCGGTCCGGGAAGGCTGTTCGGGGAGTAGGTGCCTGCGAATTCCACGGCAAAGTCTCTTGCAGCCATCGCGATTCCGGCATAACAGGCCGGAATATGGAGCAGCCACCCGCTTCCGTCATCGGTGCCGCTTCCGGTTACGATGCGTGCTTCCTCAGGGACAAAAACCTCTTCCAGCACCACATCATGACTGCCGGTCGAGCGCATCCCCATCGTATTCCAGGTTTCAATGACCTTCACGGCCTCGGAGCGTTTCACCAGAAATTCACTCACGGTGTCCTCCGGGGTGACCGTCGCAGTGACGACAAAACGGTCCAGTATAGGTGAAAGCGTGCTGAAGGTCTTACGGCCGTTGACCCTATAGCCTCCTGTGATACGCTCTGCAGTGGTGGCAGGCTTGCCGCCCCGGCTCGGGCTGCCCGTGCCGGCTTCACTGCCGAACACATTCAGGAGGGAGCCCTCCTGAATAACATCCCGGCACAGCTCTTCAAACAGAGGCTCCGGCCATTTACCGCTCGTCCGCAGATGCAGAAGCTGGCCCAGATGCCAGCCAAAGCCGAGCGCCGTGGAGCCGTCGCCCCAGCCAAGGCACTCTTGAACCTGCACCAGCTCATATAATGAAATTTCTTCTCCGCCGTGTGACTTAGGCACAGTTAGCCCGTTGTAGCCGCCTTGGCGAAGATCTTCAAAGTTATCAAATGGAAATGAGCCCTCCTCATCATGCTTCGGAGCCCGCTTCGCAAACCGCATGGCCAGCTCCCGCAGCTTCTTGAGGCGCTCTCGTTCAACATCATTCCGGATATATTGCTCTCGTAACAAGCTCATGGCGTCCCTCCTAGCATTCCAGTCGGATTCGTACACATAATACCACAAAGGGAAATATCATTGCACGGGACACCCGGTCTCTCTGCCCCGCGCGAGACGGGAGAAGCACGCTGTAAGCATAAGAGGGAATGCTTGAGGGGCTTGTGCTATCTTTTTGCAGACTGCCGGGTGGCATGAATCGCCAGGGCAGCGGCGGCAAGAACCATCAGGCTGCCGATCCAAGGCGTATGCCGGATGCCAATCGTATCCACGGCGATCCCCCCGATGGTGGCGCCTAAAGCGATCCCGACGTTGAATGCGGCAATGTTCAGCGCCGAGGCTACGTCAACAGCCGAAGGCACATACTTCTCAGCCATTTGCACCGTGTACAGCTGCAGGCCCGGCACGTTCATGAAGGCGAACAGTCCCATCAGGATCACAGCCGCCAGTCCTGCGACCCGGAACGGGATAACGAGAGACATCAGAATGAGCACAGCTGCCTGGATGATGAACATGTAACGGAGGGCCGACACCGGATTCCGGTTTGCCCATCGTCCGCCGATCTCATTACCGGCAGCAACAGCAAGGCCATAAATAAGCAGTACAATACCTACGGCGGAGGGCTTGAGTCCGACGACATCCTGCAGCATCGGAGTCAGGTAGGTAAAAGCGACAAAGGTTCCTCCGTAGCCAAGGGCTGTCATGCCAAGTCCGGTCAGAATAGAGGGATGAGTCAACAGCCGAAGCATGTCCTGGAACTTGGCTGGAGGCGGCTGCTTCAAATTCTTTGGAATTAGCACGGATAGCGCAAGGAGGGCGATAACGCCAAGTCCCGCTACACCGGCAAAAGTAGCTCTCCAGCCAAAGCCCTGACCAATATATGTGCCCAGAGGCACGCCGGTTACGGTGGCTACGGTCAGACCTGTGAACATGAGAGCGATGGCGCTGGCTTTTTTCTCCGCAGGAACGAGCTGGACCGCGATGGTTGAGCCGATCGAGAAGAATACGCCGTGTGCAAATGCTGTAACGACTCTGGCTGTAAGCAGAAGCGCAAAGCTTTGCGATAAGGCAGCGGCAGTGTTGCCTACAATGAACAGCACCATCAGGGAGAGCAGCAGGCTTTTGCGGCTCATCCGGTTGGTCAATGCTGTCAGCACGGGTGCACCGGCAGCGACACCGACCGCATAGATGGAGATGAGCAGGCCGGCCAAGGTGATCCGGATGCTCATATCGTCTGCGATGGAAGATAACAGTCCCACCGGCACAAATTCGGTCGTTCCAATGCCGAATGCACTGACGGCGAGCGCGAACAGCGCCCAACGGGATGAGGGGGTCCCGGCTTTTGAAGCAGGCAGGGCTACAGGGTTACTACTAGAGTTCATATAGAGGAAGCCTCCTGATATAACAAATTTGTCCAAGCCCCGAATGCTTTACATCCGGCGGACAAATGCTATTATAGGGCGGTAGAATGTCAGAGGTAAGTACGCACTTTAAAGTACTGTAGGCACCTTTAAGTACCTATGTTTTTTGCAGGCTCGAGAAAGGTGCACTTCACATATCAGAGTATACGAAATGAGGAGGGCGAGGCTTGTGGCCTATAATATACCGGTTGAAGCGACCCTGGAGGTCATCGGAGGAAAATGGAAGGTCGTTATTTTATGCCATCTGGATAAGGGGGAAAAGCGCACCAGTGAGCTGAAGCGCCTTATGCCCGGCATTACCCAGAAAATGCTGACCCAGCAGCTGCGAGAGCTGGAGGAGGCGGGGCTTTTGAAGCGGCAGATTTTTGAACAGGTGCCTCCCAAGGTGGTGTACTCCTTAACGGAGTACGGCTGGTCGATGAAGCCGATCCTGGATACGATGTGCGCCTGGGGAGAGTGCCATATGAAGAAGATGGGCCAGACCTTAATGACGGAGGGAGAGCCTCAGACTGCAGGAACCCCATCGTGACTTTACCGGCGGGAGGGCTCAGCCGTAAGCACCAAATGCACTCAGCAGGATGGACCGGGCGGTGAGACTAAGGATAAACTCTTATGTGGGTGCTCCTGCCTTCAGCCTCGGCGCCTTTTCCTGATCCATTGCACAATGTATTCTGCATCGCGTCCCACTCCTCCCAGGAGTGCGGAATCTCTGCGTTGCTGCCATGGCAGCCCCAGAAAGAACAAGCCTTGGACCGAAGAGACCCCGCGCTGGTGCAGGGGCCTGCCCTCGCCATCCAGCACCCCGGGAACCTTTATCCAGCCGTAATCAGGCTGAAATCCGGTAGCCCATATAATGTTGGGATACACGGCTTGGGTGCCATCCTCAAAGTGCATCACATCCTGTTTGGCTGCTACGGTCCTCGGCTTGATAGTGACGGCATCGGACCTTAACGCACGCTTCACCTCTGTGCCAAAAATGGGATCGCCTTTAGCGCGAAGCCATCGGCCTGCCGGGCTGTCAGCGGAGGCACGAAGCACGCCACTGTGATTCAACCACCAGAACATGCTTTTACCCCAAAAAGTAAGCGGCATGAATTTCAACCGCTGCCCTGCAGAGAGATGAACCTCCCGCTCCATAGACAGCTCCGCGGCGATCTGCGCACCGGAATTGCCTGCCCCAACGATCAGAACGTTGCCTTGCTGAAGGGAGGAGGGGTTTACGTATTCCGAGGTATGCATTTGGCGGATATTTTCGGATAGCTGCTGAGCAAAGGGAGGAAGGTGCGGCTTTTGAAAAGGGCCTGTCGCCACAATGACCTGTCGTGCTTGAATCTCACCTTGACTCGTAGTGACTGCAAATCCAGCGGCTGTCCGCTCCAGTCTCTGAACTTTAACACCCAGCTGCATCGGGAAGCCGTAATGCCGAGCATACTGCTCCAGGCTATCGGCAATCTCGTCCTTGCTGCTGCAGCCGTCCGGATTCCCCTCCAGCAAAAGACCGGGCAGCGCATTGTAGGCACGGGGAGTAAAGGTGATCAGAGAGTCATATCTCTGTCTCCAGGGATCTCCAATACGTGATTCTTGCCCGATCAGCAGGAAATTTATCGTTGTCTTACTCAGATGGTAGGCGGCGGCTAATCCCGCCTGGCCTGCCCCTATAATAAGGATATCCACATGTGTATTCATCTGCAGCACCTACACCTTCAGCTCGGCATGCCGGGTTGCCGGGGTTTCAATCTGAATCGTGGTGTGGTCAATTCCGAATCGCTCAGCGATGGTCGTAATCGCAGCCTGCAGCACAATCTGGGAATTCTGTCCATCGGTAATAACCAGGTGGCAGCTGAGTGAATCCAGGCCCGAGGTAATACTCCAGATATGGAGATCATGCACCTCTGTAACGCCAGGAATGCGGCTCAGAACGTCCTCAACATCAGCGGCATTCACATGAGCCGGCGTCCCCTCCATCAGGATATGCACGGTATGCGTAATTACGCCCCAAGCGCCGCGCAAGATCAAGAGGGCTACCACTACGCTGATGATGGGGTCCGCGATATACCAGCCGAAGAGCAGCATAACCGCGCCTGCTGCAATGGCACCTACAGAGCCCAGAGCATCCCCCAGCACATGCAGGTAGGCACTGCGCAAATTGATGTTGTTCTTGACATCGCCTTTTCGCATCAGTGCCCAGGCGCTCAGCACATTAGCGGCGAGACCGATGGACGCAATCAGCATCATGGAGCCGCTGGCCACTTCGGGTGGCTCGGTAAAACGTCCATACGCTTCCCACATAATGAAGCCGGCCACAACAAACAGCGTCACCCCATTGAGCAGCGCTGCCAGAATCTCAAACCGGTAAAAGCCAAACGTCCGCTTCGGAGAGGATGGCCGGGAAGCAAAAGAGACGGCAACCAGGCTAAGCAGCAGCGATACCGTATCACTCAGCATATGGCCGCTGTCCGACAGCAGGGCCAGACTGTTCGTCAGCAGCCCCCCAAAAAACTCAAGCAGCATAATGCTGAACGTGATGCCTAACGCGAGAAGCAGGCCTTTTTTATTGCCCTGGGGGTCCAGCCCGTGATGATGACCGTGGTGGTGTCCATGATGGCCATGGCCATGACACGTATGATCGTGGCTATGCCCGTGATGGGAATGAGAGTGAGAGCTCATAGCGTTTCAGCCTCCTGACATTGCTCGGCGTGACAGACCGCCTGATTAAGTAAGGATATGACGTGATTATCATCGCAGGAGTAGATCATGCTGGTGCCCTCCCGCCGGCTTTTGACCAGACGCATCGTCCGCAGCAGGCTTAACTGGTGCGATACTGCTGACTGGGAAATATCCAGCACCTCCGTAATATGACCCACCGTACACTCCTCCTGGGCGAGCATATATAGGATCTTAATGCGCGTGGGGTCTGACAATGCTTTAAATATCCGGGATACATCCTCAACCGTCTGTGCTTGTAAAAAAGAGTGCTCATGAGCCTCCATATGCATTCGCCGCCCTTTGTATTCTATATATGAGCATATGCTCATATATAGAATACAAAGATGTGCGACAGATTGCAACTCCTTTTGCCTCGTAGAGCTCGATGCAGCTGCAGGAGGTTGCCGCGCATGATGAACGCGAAAAAACGAACCGAGTGCGTCGGTGGGCGGTTCCCGCGCCCAACGAACGCGAAAAAGCGAACTCGATGCGGCGGTGGGCGGTTCCCGTGCTCAACGAATGCGAAAAACCGAACTCAATGCGCCGTTGTGGTGGTTCTGGAGTAAATGAATGCGTAAAACCGAACCCGATGAGTCCGTATGCCACCCCCGCGCTCAACGAACGCGAAAAACCGATCTCGATGCGCCGCTGGAGTGGTTCTAGAGTAAATGAATGCGAAAAACTGAACTCGATGGGCCGCTGGAGTGGTTCTAGAGTATATGAATGCGAAAAACCGAACCCGATAAGTCCGTATGCCGCCCTCGCGCCCAACGAACGCGAAAAACCGAACTCGATGCGCCGTTGTGGTGGTTCTGGAGTAAATGAACGCGAAAAAGCGAACTCGATGCGGCGGTGGGAGGTTCCCGCGTCCAACGAACGCGAAAAAGCGAACCGGATGCGTCGGTGGACGGTTCCCGCGCCCATCGAACGCGAAAAACCGAACTCGATGGGCGCGCCGCCCGATCCTGCGCTTAACGAACGCGAAAAACCGATCTCGATGCGCCGCTGGAGTGGTTCTGGAGTAAATGAATGCGAAAAACCGAACTCGATGAGTCCGTATGCCGCCCTCGCGCCCAACGAATGCGAAAAATTGAACTCGATGCGTCCGCATGCCGCCCTCGCGCCCAACGAATGCGAAAAACCGAACCCGATGCGCCGTTGTGGTGGCTCTAGAGTAAATGAACGCGAAAAAGCGAACTCGATGCGGCGGTGGGTGGTTCTGGAGCAAATGAATGCTAAAAACCGAACTCGATGCGGCGGTGGGCGGTTCCCGCGCCCAACGAACGCGAAAAACCAAACTCGATCGCGCCATTGTGGTAAATCTGGAATAAACGAACTCAAGTTAAGGTAAGAATAGGCTTTTGGGATAAGGCAAAGAGCCGGAAGTCGCTTTATCTTTCTTGTCAACCTGCAATTCACTGTGGTAGAATAATAATGGTGTTTTTTATATTGATGATGTTTACTCGCTTGGGAGGTGGAAGGTATGGTAATGTTTTGGGAGGTTCTGCTGGTTATTTTTTCGATCGCTATGATCGTGGTCGTTCTTCTTCAGAAGGGTAAAAGTGCGGGTCTTGCTGGTGCCATCTCCGGCGGTGCTGAACATCTTTTCGGGAAGACGAAGGCTCGCGGGATGGACCTGGTGCTGCAGCGCACCACCGTTGTCATCGCTGTAGGCTTTATTGTCACTGCTGTTATTGTCGCGATGCTGAAATAGAATGAACATAGAACCTTCGCTTTTTTCAGTTCGGAAGAGAGCGGAGGTTTTTTTATACCATTTTTCCAATGTACATAATTCCTGAGATTGAATGATTTCCCACTCCGGCTTTCCCTGGAGCCTGACCTAAGGATACCTTCGATTAAATTCGTGTATACTAGGTTATGGGTATATATAGGTAAAGGTTGGATGAATACAGGTTTACACTTATGCCACGTTTTCTTGAGGTGAAAAGATGATAACAGAACAGACATTACTGGAATTTATGCGGGAAACCGCCTATAAGCCGATGACATACCAGGAGCTGGAGCAGCATTTCGGGATTGAGGATGCGGGAGATTTCCGCGAATTTTTGAAGCTGCTGAATGAGCTGGAGCAATCGGGACAAATTCTGCTGACCCGCACGAACCGCTACGGAGTGCCGGAGCGGATGGACCTGGTGCGCGGACGGATCCAAGCTCATGCGAAGGGCTTTGCTTTCCTGATTCCTGATGATCGGGAGCATCCTGATGTATACATCCATGCCAATGACCTGAAAAGCGCAATGAACGGAGATATTGTGCTACTGCGCGTCACCTCCCAAAGCCATGCCGGGGGCAAGCTGGAAGGTGAGGTCGTCCGGATCGTTACGCGTGCGGTAACCCAGATTGTGGGTGTGTTTCAGAACCATGAGGTGTATGGCTTTGTCATTCCGGATGACAAGCGGATTAACCGGGATATTTTTATCCCGAGACAAGGAATGAACGGAGCAGTGGACGGCGAAAAGGTCGTCGTCAAGCTGCTCAGCTATCCGGAAGGCCGTGCAGCGGCGGAAGGTGAAGTGGTGGAGGTGCTGGGGCATAAGGATGACCCGGGCGTCGATATTTTGTCCATCATCCGCAAGCATCAGCTGCCCGAGGGCTTCCCGGAAGAGGTGCTGGCTGAAGCGGAGCAGGCGCCGAGCTCCATTACCGAGGAAGAGATTGTGAAGCAGGGCAGACGGGATCTGCGCGGGCTGAACATTGTGACGATTGACGGCGAGGACGCGAAAGACCTGGATGATGCCGTGAACGTGGAGCGTCTTCCTAACGGCCATTACAGGCTGGGCGTACACATTGCCGACGTCGGTTACTATGTGCAGGAAGGGTCGGCATTGGATCAGGAAGCGTATGCACGGGGCTGCAGTGTCTATTTGGTTGACCGGGTTATCCCGATGCTGCCGCACCGCCTGTCGAACGGCATCTGCAGCTTGAATCCGCAGGTGGATCGCTTGACGCTGTCGTGCGAGATGGAATTTAACGAGCAGATGAAGGTCGTCAAGCATGACGTCTTTACGAGCGTGATTAAGACGAAGGAACGGATGACGTACAGCAATGTGCGCAAAATTCTCCTGGACGAGGACCCGGAGCTCATCGAGCGCTATAGCGAGCTGGTCGATGATTTCCGCCTCATGCGCGAGCTGGCAATGAAGCTGCGGGACCGGCGGATGCGGCGGGGCGCGGTGGATTTTGATTTTGTGGAATCCAAGGTCATTGTCGATGAGAGCGGCAAGGCGGTCGATATTGTGAAGCGCGAGCGCTCCATCGCCGAGCAGATTATTGAGGAGTTCATGCTGGCGGCGAATGAGACGGTGGCAGAGCATTTTCACTGGCTGAAGGTGCCGTTCCTGTACCGGATTCATGAGGAGCCGGACCCGGAGAAGCTGCAGAATTTTATGGCGTTTGCGGCGAATTTCGGACACCATGTCAAGGGACGGGGCAATTCGATTCATCCGCGCGCGCTGCAGAACTTGCTGGAGGACATTCAGGGCACGAAGGAGCAGACTGTACTGAGCACGATGATGCTCCGGTCGATGAAGCAGGCGAAATATGATGCTGAGAGCACGGGGCATTTCGGACTGGCGGCGGAGTTCTACTCGCATTTCACCTCCCCAATCCGGCGTTACCCGGATCTCGTCATTCACCGCGTCATTCGCGAGGTGTTCGAGAACGGCAATACGCTGACGGAGCAGCGTCAGGAATATTTGGGCGCTAAAATGCCGGATATTGCTCAGCAATCCTCCGAGCGGGAGCGTGTGGCAGTGGATGCCGAACGCGACACCGAGGCGCTGAAGAAAGCGGAGTATATGCTCGATAAGGTAGGCGAAGAGTTTGAGGGCATGATCAGCAGCGTAACAAGCTTCGGCATGTTTATCGAGCTGGAGAATACGGTTGAGGGCTTGATCCGCCTTAGCGCGCTGAGCGACGATTATTATCATTTTGATGAGCGTCACATGCTGCTTATCGGCGAGCGGACGTCCAAAATGTTCCGTATCGGCGATGAGGTCAAGGTTCGCGTGGCGAACGTGAACATGGAGGAGCACACCATCGATTTCGAGATGGTGGATATGAAACCGCGCCGTGAAGGCGGCTTCGGAGGCGGCGCCGGCAAGCGCAGCGGCGGTGCTGGCGGTGCTGGCGGTGGCGGCCGAGGCTTCGGAGGCCGCGATCATGGCGGGCGCGGCGGGGCCAAGGGCGGCCGCGGCAAGCGCGGCGGCGATGCACAGCCCGCCGCAGCCGGCGAGGCGAGCGGAAAGCCAAGGCGCAGCAAGCGCGGTGACGCCGGCGGTGCCGGTGGCGCTGCAGGCGGCAGCAGCGGTGGCGGCGTGAGCCTGGGCCGCAGCGAGGAGACGCCGCGCAGCTTCGCCTTTGGCAGCGGCAAGGGCGGCTACAGCTCGCAGGGCGCGAGCTCGACCGGCTTCGATCGCAATGCCGGCAGCGGCAAAGGCGGCAGCCGGCGCAAGAAGACGTCTGGCAGCGGCATTTTTATCGGGGAAGGCGCATCGCCTGGTCCGGGAAATGGCGGTGGCGGCCGCAAGCGCAAGAAGGGCGGCGGCACGGCAGCTTTTGTACGGAAGAACAAAAAGTAAGGGTGTCAGGCAGAAAAGCGGAGGGACACCCTTCGCTGCTCCTTTTAGGCCAAATTCCTCGGCTAAAGTGCGGCAATGAGACTCTAGTGTATTTGCGGGGGTCACCGATGCCGGAGGGCAGGCCCCGCCTTGCTTTTGGAGGATGCAGTTGATACAATAGACTTCTGGTGAACCGCTGTCAGGATGCGTTTACCGGAGGTCTTTTTTCACTAGGGTGACCATATATTTATGAGGCTAAGGAGTGATCCTATGGGTAAGAAAAGTGACGGGAAGGTTCTGGCCCAGAACAAAAAAGCTTCCCATGATTACTTCATCGAAGATACGTATGAAGCCGGCATGGTGCTGACCGGAACGGAGATCAAGTCATTGCGCAACGGGCGTGCGAACATCGGGGACGCTTTTGCCACGATTCGGAACGGTGAGGTTCATATCCACAACATGCATATCAGCCCGTTCGAGCAGGGAAACCGCAGCAATCCGCTGGACCCGACGCGAACACGCAAGCTGCTGCTGCATAAAGTCCAGATTAACAAGCTGCTCGGCTTGTCCAAGCAGGAAGGCTATTCTATTGTGCCGCTGAAGATTTATATCCGCAACGGCTATGCGAAGCTGCTGATTGGCCTCGGTAAGGGTAAGAAGCAGTATGACAAGCGCGACACCGCTGCGAAGCGGGATGCTCAGCGTGACATTCAGCGGGCTCTGCGGGAGAAGCAGAAGGTGGCGCGGTAAGTCTGCCGCATGAGGAAGAAGCGGTAATTCTACGGTTTCATAAGCATAATCACACGGGCTGGCAGCATTTAGCTGCTTTCCCTGTGATCTGTATATCATTTTGATAGATAATGTGATATACTAACTGATGTAAGCGATCCTTGATCTTTATTAAGATCTTTGACAACAAGCTTGTTGCTTCGAAATCCTTTCTTGGAGGGAAAGGGTTTTGGAATAGATGAATCTGCTTGGCTTGATCATCTTCAGATCTAATCCATCTATCCCTTTTTTGTGTGAGGCTTTGCTTAACCGCGAGGTTCACCTTATTAAGGGGGCGTTCTTGGATTCGACGGGGGTAGTTCGGGCATGAGTAGCGGGTAGTGGGGACGCGTCCACTTCATCAACGCTAAAGCCTATTAAACGGCAAACAACAAAACAACTACGCTTTCGCAGCTTAATAACCTGTGAGCGTGCTCTCGCTCTGTATCGCCCATGTACCGGGATGAGGGCTCAACTTTAGTGGGATACGCTGTCACATCTCCGCCTGGGGTGTGCTGAAGAAGACAATCAGGCTGACCCAACGTATAGCCGGTTACGGGGCGATACTCGGGTGACATCAAAGCCGTGACTACACCCGTAGAAGCTTGTGTTGTCGTTATCTTCGGACAGGGGTTCGACTCCCCTCGCCTCCACCATGTAAACCCACAACCGCAAGAGGTTGTGGGTTTTTGCTGTTGATATATGATTTAGTGCGCTGTCATGTATCCTTTCACAACATTTTGCATAAGATAATAAAAAACATTTGTATACGTCTACAAAATTTTATATAATATTTGTATACAGTATAAGGTGGTGTATGTATGAAAACACAGGAGATTGTAGTTAAAAAGGTTAAAGCCTGGTTAGAAGCAGAAGGGAAGCCTTATCAATGGTTAGCAGATGAATTAGGGTTAAGTAAAGGTATGGTAGGACATCTGTTGTCAGGAAATCGAGTATTACAACCTCAGTACGTTGAACAAATAGCGAAATTAATGGATACCCAAGTAGTGGATCTCCTTAGGGATGAATCGAGAGAAAAAGGATTATTGACTGTCCATTTGAGAGGAACGATTTCTAATCGTCGGTCTAAAAGAGAACTTGATTCCTTATTATTTGCAATTGAAGATTATATCGGTTTGAATGATCAGGTGAACTGATGAATCATAGAGAAAAAGCTGAAAAAGTTGCTGAGGTGTACGCGGTGAGTTTTTTGAAAGACGCTATAGGTCATGATATATTCATTGGTTCACATATTGAACGTTTACTTGCTGATAAGGTTAATTTGATTTATCAATATGTAGAAGACGGAAATTACTATGGTGCAGCGATTCAACATCAGAATGGTGAGCAGTTTGTTGTCTTGAATACTTTTCATTCATTGAGAACACGATATTTTACAGCTGCTCATGAACTGTGGCATTTATCAGAAGCAAGTCTTATGCAGGATGGAAATTTTGATCATGAACGTGCAGCGGACCGATTTGCGGCAGCAATAATGTTACCTAAAGAACTCACTAAACAACTATGGAACAAGTTTAAAAAGCAAGATGACGAAGTCGCTATTCTTAAAATTGCAGACCTTGCTGACGTTCCCTATGTAGCGGTAGTACGGAGATTAAGTGAACTTGGTGAAAATGTACCGTCAAAAAAAATTACCGAAATGGAATGGCTGGAAAAACGATCTGAATTAGGTTTTCCAATCTCGGTTTCAGATTATTCAAGCAAGGACACAAGATTTGTAGCATATGAGCATGCAGTAAAAGAGAATGTAGAGAAAAAAGGTTTGGATATTCTTATAGCAGCAAATAAGCTTTCGAAGTTTGCTCCCAAGCTTGCAGAACAATATCAATCGGCTGCCCTTTCAAGGGGGCATGAAGTCGATGCGTAATGGAAAAGTGTTTGTTGATGCTAACATATTGATTCATGCCGCCACTTTTAAATCTGCTGACGTTTTTTCTTGGATTGATTCTTTGTATGAAGATATCTACATCCATCAAGAAGTACTAGATGAATTATTAATATCAGATGTTAGGAAAAAAGTGCAGAGTTATATTGACCAAGGAAAGTGGAAGCTTTTTGATCCTGATGATGAAGAGGCATTGACAGAAGATGATTATGCGATCTATGAAAGTTATTTAACAGATATGCATAAAGCTTTTTCGGATTTAAATGAGAAGAAAATAAAGGAAGGGCGTCCCCAGAAAAATACCAATGATCTCGGAGAAATTCATAGTTTGGCTGCAGTAATTTTGCTGGGGGCGTCAATTATTTGTAGCAATGATTATGATATACAGGAAGTAATTCAAGATACCCCCATCTATGCGACGAATGGTAAGGCACTTACAAACACGTTAATCGAACAGGATACACTAGTCGATCTTTGCTATCAGACGATTAAGGAAGGAATTGAGAGGCCGCGGGTTGTCCGGAAATATTTGAGTGTAGTTGCTTCTGATAAAGTATCCGATTTAGAGAAACTTCTATCACTTACGGAAGTAGAAGTATAGCATACTCCTAGTTTGCCATAATACATATCTATAATAAGTTATAGTAATAAGATAAATTTACAATAGTGCAGATATTATTTTCAAATTATAATACTTCGGAGAATTGTGGTTTTGCACAGCCACGATTCGCCTCCACCAACATGAACACCATCCGCATGAGGATGGTGTTTTTGCGTCTTATGATCTCGGGATCGTGATGCAGTGAGCTTCAATGATCGCAGCCGTTTGTGGGCGGTCGATTAGATGATTAACCATATCGACCGTAAAATCCTCGGCTTTTTTTGTATCCATCTTAAAATGCAGGCCATTATAACGCAGGAACACAACCAGTGCTGTAAAAGCGGTTCGTTTGTTGGCATTGTGAAAAGGATGGTTTTGTCCAAGCGATTCGAACAAAGCCGCAGCTTTCTCGAAAATAGTAGGATAAGCATCTTCACCAAAGACAGAAGATTGAGGTCGATGGACAGCCGATTCGAGCAATCCAGGTTCTTTAACTCCTATATGTTCTCCTATACTATATCTTTGTATCATGGCTACATTGATAGCTATTACTTCTTGGACGGATAAATAGCGAGTGGAGGTCATCTGTCTTTAAGTCCTCGAAGCGTTTGATCGTATTCCTCAATGACATCTGTCAATGTATCCATGAAGTCTGCACTAATTCCTTCAGGCAAGGATACTTTCGTTGATTTTCTAATAATAATTTCTCCAGTAGCGGGGCTAACATCAATATTGACTATATCACCGTGGTCCAGTCCAATTTGTTTTAAAGCATCAGTCATGGTTATACCAAGGCTGTTGCCGAATTTGGTCACTTTCCGTTCCATCTCGATCATCCTATTCATTAGAGTTCCTCCTTATCATCATATTCAGCTGTTATAACAATTATACAGTTATGCAGTTAGGGTTTAAACTAAAAAAGTTGAAATTTAAACTATTTAGTGTAGGTAACAGGCCTGTTAATTATCCAGTAACAGGGAAAATAATTTGAAAAGAGGCCTTCCATTTAGTAAAATCGATAGCTACCACACCACGATTCGAAAAAGGAGACCTCTCATGAAACAGGTTACCCCATTTACGAATTTAGTGCAAATGCTACTGACCGAAGAAGAAGTAAAAGAAATGGTGAAAGTAGTTGGCTACGAGGATAAAGGAAGAACCTTTACCGTATTCACCTTACTACAATATTTGACGAACGCTGCATAAGGCGAGTGAGAGAGTTATCGGTCCGGTGCAGACCGCGCTGCGGATTGTGGATTGCCGAGCGTGAATTACTCTACATTCTCCAAGAAAGCTGCACATCCCTACTTCTTTGCTCATCGTCGATTCGACGACGATCACTGTGGGCCAGACCTGATTGCCCTGGGCCGTATTCCATGGAAAACGCGCTGGAGTTAAGCTTCATGTAGCTTATAATGAGACAGCCAGTCAGCCGGTGAAAGTTATCGAAACGGTGGCTACCAAGCATGATGGGCCCATCGGTTAAAAGCTGGCCAATCCCGACTTTATCATGGTCGAGGATCGCGCTTACGGTAAGATTGAACGTTTCGATACATACGCGAAGCAACACCAATACTTCGTAGTACGGATTAAAGAAAACATGACCTTGGTTACGCCGCGATCATTACAACGCCAGGCGGTAGAAGGTTCCAATGTCACGAGAGACATCACCTGCCATTTGGGTACCGAACAATGTCGGTCTGAGAAACGACATCGTGTCGTCTTTTTTCAGGATGACCATGGAAACGACATTCGTGTCGCAAGGTACGACAACTATTCTGACACAGGGGGACATAAACGTCGCTGTTCTTGAAACACGTGTTGCCCATTGGATTGTCAGCCCGATGTCCGCGATCTGACAGTGTTTGATAAAGGGACGTAAACATTTATCGAGTCGATTTTCTTCATGAAAATGATTACAACTTGATGCGCCGATGGAAGAAGTGAAGGATAAATGACCGTGACTCAGAGATGGGGATACGGAAAATGGAAAATCGTGATAAACGTTGCTGAATCTTAAATTATGGAGGAAACAGAGTTTCTGTTGCTCTCTGTCAAAAAACTGTCGGTTTGAGGCTTTTAGATTTCTCTGGTATCTTTCAATTAAAACAATTAGGGGGATGCAATAATGCCAGGGTATCAAGCCAGAAAGAATCATTTTCAATACAAGATCGCGGAACGATGGGCAGCTGAGAACTTTGTTAGGGATGCATTTGTAATTGAAGCTCGCGGACATAACCACCTTAAGCATAAGGGTCCCAGCACGGACGTAGCAATTAAGTACGGGCAGGTTCAAGATCACATTGCTAAACTTGAAGGGAGGTCCAGCGCGGGTGGCAAATTGATCATAGTAAGGACGTTTAGCGAAGGCGCTCGCATTGTGCCTCGATATAGCTTTATTGTGGTTGTTCCAAAGGCAATGTTACTGAAGTACATGAATAACAATCTCTATTTCAGACTTGAAGGAAAGAACGGGAAGGTAGATTGGGAAAGCAAAAGTAGGGGGGAAGTACAGTATTATCAGATACCAACCGATTGGATTGATGAAACGGACAATGCCTTTTTGAACTAACTGCAACCGTTGGTTCCAGATAACAAGCAGCAGTCTAGGACTATAGTTTTCACGCCTATGACTGCTGTTAGTTTGTTTTAAGGGGTCAGTCTAATAATTATTTTTCGAAGTTTGACGTCTTTTTAAAACATATACCGCATCAAATCAATCCCTTTAGTCAGGGTCCTGGTGGCTTCGCAACCCCGAGTAACCGGCTTTTTTGTGCCCTGCTAGAACACGAATCTTGGTACACAAAAAATTTACGCCATCGGGATTTTCGGCAAGCTAAAGATTGAATAATTTATTCTCGGCAATTTTATGATTGAAATCTAATAAGGAAATTGCATTTGAGTATTCAATTGCCATTGATTATCGGCAATTATATGCTTAAATAATCGGCAAACTTTTGGTTTAAATGACATTTTCGTCTTTTATAAGCTGGATTTGTAGTCCAAATGTAGCCCAGACTTTTTAGGCCTCTCATTACCAGGGTTTCTTGTAGTCCATTGGGCTACAGTCGGTTCACTTAACCTTTCATACATATGATGCTATCATTAATCTTGAGGTAGGGGAGAAAAGTTGGACAAACTTGGATCCTGGACATATAGATTTCGGTCCTATAACGCTCATATGTTGTTAAATCAAATATTTGATTATTAAGCGTAACTATATTCATTTTTCTACGTCAATATTGTATGTCGTATATATTGGAGGGACTATTATTGAAAAAGAAATTATTGATTTCGTTATTTGCGTTGACAATTATTTTAAGCGTTGCAGCAGGAATGGTTTTTGCGAAAGGGACAATCAAAGTTGTAGTAAATGGTGAAGAAATAAAAACAGATGTTGCACCACAGATGAGTAAAAATCGGGTTATGGTGCCAATAAGCTTTATTTCAAAATCTCTTGGCGCAAATGTAAGTTGGGACCAGAAGAACCAAACAGTTATAATCAAAGGAAAGTCAGAGATTCAGGAAGATGTGTGGGATCAAAATCTTAACATGAGCGCTAGTAACTGGGCCAGTATCAAAAACTTGATTGCACTTTATATGGTTGGCTTTGACACACGTGATGATAAATTAATCAGATCAATCTCTGTTGATGGATTCGACATGATCCCAATAGGTGGTATGTACCCTTCTATTATTGATTATGACATTATGGATGCCCAGACGATGAAAGATTCCGTTAAGGTAAGAGTGAAGGTGATTTCCCAAGAAGAAAAGCTTTTAGGTCAATATTGGGATTTTGAAATTGCTCAAGGAAAAATAAAATCAATGAAAATACAACATTTTGATATCAGCGATTATACAGTACTCCCAGGACTCACCTTTAAAAACCAATAGTCAACAATAAAATTAAGCCGCTATCTTTTTATAATAGCGGCTTAATTTTATCTGCCTTTCAATCAAGGGGCTAGAGTTTGAATTGCGATAACTCTTGGAGTAGAAAGTGAACCAGCAGTTGATGTTGTGAGTGCATATGTTGCTGACGCATTAGGAGCCAATGTGAAGGTCACAACCTGAACAGCATCTTGATCTGAAGTTCCTATTTTTAAAGCTGGAATGCGAATTGCATCATTATTATGCCATTTTACAGAACCGCCAAATGGACTAACTCTTGATGTGACAAATACTCGAATCCGCCGACTTTCTGAAGTGGATGTATTTTTGAAGGTAATGAAAACTAATATTACTTTGAATATCAGCAAAATCCCAAGATCCACGAGGGTGTGTACCCAGCCGTTCTATAACCGGAGTAGAGTTGCTTTTTAAATTTGCTGTTGTAGTATCTGATACAGACGATCGTACTCGAAACGCCATCGGAGCTGTCGAAGAGGAAGTGTTTTTTAGAGTGAATTCAATTTCTCCACCAATCAGTCTGTTGTTTGGTACTGTCCACTCTTTTACAAGCCCGACATAACCTGCTGCTATGCTAGGATCAATTGGTGAATCGTTATCAAGTGTGTTAGCAAGCAAGGCTTGTGCAGAACAATTCCATGTTGTACATAAGATGCTGTTGTTACATTTGATATGCCCCTGACTCTAAATCATAAAAAGGAACAACTAAGTATAGCTTATATCAGAGCCGTCGCTGCAGCAGCAGGATTTAGTTGTACTAAACCTGATGTAGGTGACGATAGTGTTGATATTATGATCTCTTGCTCGGGGACATTTGGAGACAATGCTCTAATGCGATCTCCGAGAATTGAAGTACAGGCAAAGGCCACCGCGGCTGAGTTAAGGGCAGAAAGTGAGAGCGTGAAGTTCAATTTGCCGGTTAAAAACTATGAGGATCTCAGGGGAATAACGCTCGTTCCTAGAATACTTATTGTGATGCTTGTTCCGGAAAAAGTTGAAACGTGGATAGAGCAAAGCGAGGATCATATGCTGGTACGGCACTGTGCGTATTGGATTTCTCTACAAGGTCGACCAGAAACGGAAAATGTGTCAGGTATTACTATTGATATCCCACGTAACCAAACTTTCAATGTGGCATCTGTACAGTCGCTAATGGAACGAGTCGCTCGGAGGGAGCTGCTATGATTATTGAATGGAAGGATTCTATAAATTCACTTCGGCCAACAGAGGTATCTTTGTACCTTCGAGCAAAGGGTTGGAAAAGAACATTTATATACGAAAACAACTATGGATCTATTTGTAACTTTACTTCTTTAAGTGGAGAAGAAGTTGAGGTGATACACTACCAGAGGATCAATCTTTACGTGATTATAAAATTCGAATGATCGAGCTGTTTAAGACTCTAGAGATGGTTGAAGAGCGCAACGTGGTTACAATTGTTCATGATGTCAGTATAAGTGGTGCTGACGTTTTACGGTTCGGAATTGCATCAAATGAAGCTCTTACAGGCACTATACCTCTTATTCAAGCGGCATCACTTACAAGAGGTGTTGAAACTGCCTTATTAGCAGCTACGTGTTCGACAATAGCCCCCAAATCATACTTTCCGCGGATGTCTTACAATCTCAACTTTCGCAGAGCGAAAATCGTCTTAAATGCATGGTGTAACTGAAGAAATCGCGTATTCAATATAATCGTTGCAAAATAGAAAAACACCACTTCATTTGGTAAAGTGAGAGTGTCGAACAATCACTACCATACAGAAGAGGTGTCCTCTACATGATAGAGCAAAACGTCCATCAGAATCAACTTCCTAATGAAATCAAATCGGCATTCAAAGAACTAAAAGTGCTGCAGCACTTGAAAACAGCGGGCTTTAAGAAGAAATTCGGGT
>NZ_JAGFIP010000025.1:0-36329 GCF_017582705.1 Paenibacillus sp. F411 | reverse complement strand
AAGTGAAAGCACTGTCCTCACAATGTGGACTTAAAACGCTCTTGTGATCTGCATGCACATGAATGACGAACATCGGAAAGCCGTATGAGGGAAAACCTCACGTACGGTTTGATGAGGAGGGGCAGAGATGTCTGCCCTTTACTCTAGTGATTCTTCACATTTAAAATGAAGCTGCAGATCAAGGGTTGCATTCTGTTCAAATTCCACTATAATTAATCGTAATCATTACTATTAAGATTAAGAGGAGATGAAATATATGGCTAAGAAATCTAAAGTAATCAAAGAGCAGAAAAGACGAGAGACTGTCGCCCGCTACGCTGAAATCAGAAAGCAAATGAAGGAGAACAAGGATTATGAAGGCCTTAGCAAGCTGCCGCGAGATGCTTCTCCTACACGGCTCCACAATCGCTGTCAGGTGACAGGCAGACCGCATGGATATTTGAGCAAATTCAAAGTATCACGTATTGTGTTCCGGGAACTGGCTTACAAAGGGCAAATCCCGGGAGTTAAGAAATCCAGCTGGTAACAGGTCGGGGGATGAGGGATGGACAACTTCACGATCAAAAGGATTGAGAAAATACTGGACGGCTACATTGACCTGAAAGTGCCGGTTCATGTACGGTCTTCTGTCAACTTGCAATATGAGTGGAATAACAACACCTTAACCTTGTGTGAAAGAAGGCCTGACCTGCCAAAGAAAGAATGGGTCCGCTCTAACATTGTGCAATTTGTCCGGAACAATGAAGGCTGGCATGTATATGCCGGTAAGGAGGACGGGAGCTTTGTTCCCGTTTCTACGATCCGGCCCGATCCTGATTTTGAGAAGCAGCTGGAGCAGGTTGAACTGGACAGCGAAGGGCTGTTCTGGATATCTTGACTAATCATCTAAGGATGCTCAAGCGGGAAGCGGGACTCGCTGCTTCGAGAACTTCATATTTAGAAATATCGAGAAAGGCGATGTCCCTGATTAGCCCAAGATGTGAGAAGTCTTGGGTTGTTCATGCTGCAACATTATAGCATTTAATCGTAACAATTACTAATAAAGGGGTGACTTATGAATCGGTATGATTGTGTCATTGTCGGGGCTGGACCTGCAGGAATTGGCCTAGGCTGTGTGCTGCAGGATATGAAAATGGAAAACTTCATTATTTTGGAACGGAACCACATTGGCTCTTCCTTTCGCAAGTGGCCGAAAGAGATGTCAATGATTACTCCTTCGTTCCCAGGCAACGCTTATGGAATGCTGGATTTAAACGCAGTTGCGCTTCAAACCTCCCCTGCCTATACGCTCGGAACAGAGCACCCTACGGGAGAGGAGTTCGCCGAATATCTGGAGGCCTTGGCGGAGTACAAAAAACTTCCGGTGCGTACCGGCATAGATATTCAAGCCCTGACTCCCTTTCCTGACGGAGGGTTTCAGCTGGTGACATCAGGCGAGGTTATCCATAGCCGGTTCGTGATCTGGGCCGCGGGGGAATTTCAGTATCCCAAGACAGATGGATTTCCAGGCTCTGAATATGCGATACACAACAGCTTGGTTGCAGAATGGTCTGACATTGAGGGCGATGAGGTTGTCGTTATCGGGGGGTATGAGAGCGGCGCGGATGCAGCCATTCACCTGAGCCGGCTAGGCAAAAAGGTGACGATCATTGACCGTAACGGCCGCTGGCTGGAAAAAGGAAGCAGTGATCCGAGTGTGGAGCTGTCGCCGTACACGAAGGATCGTTTGGATGAAATCCCTGATGATGCGATTGACCTCCTGCCGGGTTACGAGGTGCATTGGCTCGAGCCTATGGAGCAAGGGGGATATCTTATATATTGCGAAGATCAGGAGGGCAAGGAGCATTTTGTTCGTTCGGCTCACCCACCGATATTGGCAACGGGATTTAAGGGGAGTGTGGACTTGATCCGTCATCTGTTCGATCAAAGACCAGACGGTCAGCCTTTACTGTCCAGGCATGACGAGTCTACGATAACGCCGGGTTTGTTTCTCAGCGGTCCTTCAGTTGTGCATGACGATCTGCAGCTATGCTTTATCTATAAGTTCCGTCAGCGCTATGCCGTTATTGCTGAGGCGATCGGGAAGGCGTTGGAGCTCGATGTTTCTATTTTGAATCAATATCGACGTGAGAACATGATGCTGGAGGATTTATCCTGCTGTGCAGAGGATTGTGTATGTTAATTTCGCTGGAGAGTGCGCCAAACCCGTTCCGGCATAACGTCTGGGGCAGACTGCTTGCCGCTCTTGCCGCTATGCTGTTGTTCGCCACACCAGTGTATATGGCCTATTTGCTCTCATCCTGGTCGCAGCCCTGGATGGATCGAACAATCATAGCATGGATTCAATCCGTGTCTGAAGCGCTGCCTTATGGGCTGAACGTGCTCATATCCGGAGACTATGGCGTGGTTACACTCGGCATATATTCATTTATTTGGGCCTTTCCTGTCGTAGTTTTGCTGGGAGGAAGTCTCGCTGCTGCCGAAGAAAGCGGGCTGAAAGACGCCATCACCGATTCGCTGGAGAGATGGATGTCCATCATAGGCCTCAACGGGCGAGATTTAATACCCGTGTTGTCGGGCTTCGGTTGTAATGTGGTGGCCGTCTTTCAAAGTCGCGCCTGCAGCGCATGTACCCGTAAATCATGTGTATCCCTGATTGCTTTTGGCTCGGCATGCAGTTATCAAATCGGGGCATCCTTGTCGATCTTTGGCTCGGCGGGCCGTCCCTGGCTGTTCTTTCCTTACCTTCTGCTGCTGGTCATTGTAGGTGCCATACATACTCGGCTATGGGCTCCAAAAGGGGGCGTCCCTCCGCATCCGGTCCGAAGAACCCACTTCGATCTGCAGGTTCCTCAGTGGTCTGCCATGATGCGGCGCGTGTGGGCTGTAATCAAGCAATTCCTGCAGCAAGCAATGCCAATTTTCATAATGATGTGCCTGGCAGCAGGAGTGCTGCAGCTGTCAGGTACAATGGATGAGCTGTCCAAGCTCGCGGAGCCGCTGTTTGCCGTGATCCATATTCCGGTCGAAGCGGCCTCAAGTATCATGTTCTCGATTTTGCGTAAAGATGGAATCCTGCTGCTCAATGCAAACGATGGAGCAATCTTGACGAGTGTTTCGGCAGGTCAGCTGCTCGTCATTGTATATCTGGCCTCCACTTTAACAGCCTGTATGGTAACCCTTTGGACGATTGGAAAAGAGTTGGGCTGGCGCTTGGCTGCGGTAATTACAGGCCGTCAAATGCTCACCTCTCTGGTATCTGCTACGTGCATAATGCTTTTAGTAGGCCGGTAAAAGAGGTAACAGGATAAGGAGGCAATCATCGATTCACTGGACGCAGCGCTGTTGACACAAGAGGAGATGGAGGGGAACTGGCGGGAGCTTGCAGATCCATTGCCAGCATTTTAAAGTGCCCTCATCGTCAAAAAGTCATCTTCATCTTGCGGTAGGCTGAAGGTACAACTCCCTGGCGTTCACGAAAAATACGTGAGAACGTCTTGTACGACCCATACCCTGATTCATGCGCGATCTCGGTCATGCTCATCTCAGTAGACCCCATCAAGCCGATAGCATGGCGAATGCGAAGATCATTTAAGAGCTCCAAATAATGCTGTCCCGTCTTTTCCTTAATGACCTCGCTGATCCGGGAGACACTCATGGCGAATTGCTTTGACAGCTCTGTCAGTGTCAGATCTTCTCTTGTATAATGCTGCTGAAGGTAATGGATGATGTGCCAGGCAGCCCGCGTCTGACTGGGGATCGCTGGAGCGGAGGAGCGGCTGTGCTTGCTTCTGCTGCGGTGAAACAGAATGAGCGCTTCCATCAGCTTGATGGCGAGCCGGGTGGAGCGCCCCCAGTCGTTCCCTTGATACTCCTTATGCATCTCGGTCATGATCCGTTTGATCTCTGCTGCGCTGTGCTCGTCAAATAAGTAATAAGGCGCAGCAGCCTCGGCTTCAATCAAGCGGCCAAGTCCTTCGCTGCCGGTAGAAAACGGAGAGGGCTGCAGCAAAAAGTCCATGCCGAAATTGCAGTTATACAGCACCAGCTCACTGCCGGGATCCGTGAACAGCTCATGGATCTGATAAGGCAGGACGAAGGTAAAGGTTCCTGGCAGCATGGGATGCTGCACCCCGTTAATCGTTTCAAAGCCTCGGCCCTCCACCACATAGGAGAATTCCAAAAAATCATGCCGATGTGCACGGTAGCCGGCGGGCAGCCGATTCAGGCTGAAGTGCACAGGCAGCGCAGTATGCATATTAGGAAATGATGTAATGTATTGCGGAATTCCTGTCATGATGATCTCCTCGAAAATCTGGCATATAATCCGAAAAAAACGGTACGCGTTCTCTTTGAATGTATTCTACCATGATTAAGAGAAACACAGGAACTTACCGTATTGGAGGATGAGGAGCATGAGCTTGAGCAGCAAAATCCGTCTGGGCGTGATCGGGGCCGGCAATATCGGCGGTGTACATGTCCAGCAGTTTGCCAACCTGTCAGAGCTGTGTAAAATACAAGGAATCACGGACATTGTTCAGTCGCGGGCGCAAGCGCTTGCAGCACAGCATAGTATCCCGAATGTGTATACTTCGGCAGAAGCATTAATTCAAAGTGAAGAGATTGATGCGGTCATTATTGGCGTGCCTAATCAGTTTCACGCGCCTTACGCTGTTCAGGCGCTTGCAGCCGGCAAGCATGTGCTGCTGGAGAAGCCGATGGGGCTTAACGGTGCAGATGCCCGGCAAATCTATGAGGCCAGCTTGGCCTCGGATAAGGTGCTGATGGTCGCTCATCAGATGCGGTTTGAGGCCGTGGCCTCGCAAATCAAGGAGCAAGTGGAGCGGGGAGAACTGGGGCGTATCTACACTGCGAAGACCGGGTGGTACCGCCGCAAGGGCATTCCCGGCTGGGGAACATGGTTCACACAGATGGAACAGTCCGGGGGTGGCCCTTTGATCGATATCGGCGTCCATATGCTCGATTTGGCCTTGTATCTGATGGGCAACCCGAAGCCGGTGTCTGTTTATGGAGCGACTTATGCCGAATTCGGGCCTAACCGGAAGGGAATCGGCAACTGGGGGACTCCGGATTGGAACGGGATTTATGACGTTGAGGATCTGGCCACAGCTCTCATTAAGATGGAAGACGGCAGTACACTGTCGCTGGAGGTCAGCTGGGCGGTTCATTCGGACACGGATAATACGCCGTTTATCCGCCTGATGGGCAGTGATGGCGGAGCGACCTATCGCGGTGCACAGGGACTGCTGCATACGGAGAAATTCAATCGCCCGCTCGATTCTGAGCTGCTCAAGCCGGAGCAGGATGAAGGGGAACGCATGCGGCTTAGCCGGCATTTCCTGGATTGCATCGGCTCTGGCCGTACGCCGATCAGCTCGGCACTGACCGGCCTGACTAACAATCTTGTACTGGATGCCGTGTACGAATCGTCCCGCACGGGTAACGAAGTGAAGCTGAATTGGGATGTATAGGGTGGCAAGGGCAGACATCGTTCAACAAAAGAGGAGGAGACGCAATTGATTAAAGGGTTGTCGCGCGCAGGAATAGGGGATGTGGGAGATATCGAAGCATTTGCTGAAAAAGCGGCGAAGCATGGCTTTGAAGCAATAGATGTCAGTGGCAAAGAGCTTCGTGAGTGGGCTGAGCGGCGAGGCCTTGAAGCTGCGCAAGAAACGCTGAGGAAGCATGAGCTAAGAATCGGCTCAATTGGGCTGCCGGTCGAGTGGCGCGCCGACGAAGCATCGTTCCGCGAGGGACTGGTCGAGCTGGCACGAGATGCGAAAGCCGCCGCTGCTTTTGGCTGTACAGCATGCTGCACGTATATCCTGCCGTCCACCGACCAGAACGCGGCTCACTTTATGGCGCTGGCCACCCGGCGCCTTCGCACTTGCGCAGAGCTGCTCGGTGCCTATGGCATCTCTTTGGGTCTGGAATTCGTAGGCCCGCATCATCTGCGTACCCGCTGGGCGAACCCCTTCATCTGGACGATGGAAGAGACGCTTGATTGGATCGCCGCGATCGACAGGCGCAACGTGGGCTTGCTTTTTGACGCGTATCACTGGTATACCACCGGCGGCACGAAGGAGGCTATTCTTAGCCTGAAGGCGGAGCAGATCGTCCATGTGCATCTCAATGACGCAAAGCCGTTGCCTGTCAGCGAAGTGCTGGACAACGACCGTCTCTATCCGGGCGAGGGCGTTATTGATCTGCAAGGCTTTTTGCAATCTCTGAATGTGATCGGGTATAAGGGTGTCGTGGCGCAGGAAATTCTGAGTCAGCAGTCTCCGCCGGACAGCAGTGATACGCTGATCTCCCGTTCGGCAGAAGGTTTCAGGCACGTATACCGGGCCGCCGGACTTCAGTAAGCGAGACTGGAATAAGGTAAAGTTTGCACCGGCGCGCGCCGGAACTGTGCGCAGTGCTTTCATAGACAGACAAACACCTTCAAGCTGAATCCTGCTAAGCAGCAGGACTTCAGGCATGAAGGTGTTTTGCATTGGGTGCACCGTGCTGTAACGATGACTGTTCCGCCTCAATCGCGCGGGGAACTGCGCGTGGTGAGGATCGTGCCGAGAGTTCTGCGTGGTGCGAAAGTTGAGCTGGAACACCGCGTGGTGTGAATCGTGCCGAGAATTCGGCGTGGTATGGTGTGGAAGTCGTGACGAGAACTCTGCGCGGTGTGAAAGTCGAGCTGTTTACGCAGTGTCATATTTTGTACATACGGCCCAACGGTCAGCTAGGCGTATTGTAATGCGCGTACCGCACATAGCGAAGTTTTAACGGACAGAGCTGTACGTTAGAGCCTATCAAGACGATGGAAATAACCTGTACGACGCCTGATTTTGGGATATGAGCAATTAAGCGTCTGATATGAAGTTCTTTCGCGCTAAAAGTATTCTTACTCCACATGTAAAGAACTATATTATTTCCCTGTAGTATCTCTATAATAGAGTAGTTAACATGTCCTCTCCACACCTCGGCATAGAGTTGATTGCCGTAGTCTGGGGATGACGAACCTATCCACCAATACATCCGCGAGGCGTCTTGCGTGTCAGATGTATAGGTCTGGCACTTCAGGCTGTCCAGGAAAAACAAAAGGAGACAACAATATGCCTAAAGTCGTTATTACCGGAGGCAGTGGGATGCTGGGCCGCTGGGTCGTTCGACACTTTTTGGAGCATGGGTATGAAGTGTTAAATGTAGATACAAAACAGCCGGAGGAGGCGTTATGCCGGACACTGCTAGTGAATTTGGAGGATCTGGGCGAAACCTATAGCGCGCTGGCCGGTGCGGATGCTGTTGTGCATTTGGCGGCGGTGCCTGCGATGAACATCCGCACCCCGGAGGTAACCTTCCGCAATAATGTGATGTCAACCTACAATATTTTGGAGGCTGCAGCGAATCTCGGTATTACGAAGGCCGTGATTGCGTCTAGCGAATCCTCTTACGGGATCGTTTTTGCCGTGCATCCATTTGCTCCGCAATATGTTCCGATGGATGAGCTGCATCCGCAGCTGCCCCAGGACAGTTATGGCTTGTCTAAAGTCGTGAATGAGCAGAATGCAGAGATGATTCATCGCCGGACCGGGATGCAGGTCGTATCCATGCGACTTGGTAATGTGATTCCGCCGGAATGGTACGAGCGTTTCCCGTCGTTCATTCATCGTCCTGAAGCCCGCGAGCGAATCCTCTGGAGCTACATCGACACCCGTGATGCAGCAGAAGCCTGCCGTCTGGCCGTAGAGATAGATGGGCTGGGAGCGGTGGCGTTGAACATAACCGCGGATGACACCAGCATGGATATCCCAAGCCGGGAGCTGATGCAGGCTCGCTATGCCGAGGTAACCGACTTCCGGACAACGCTGGACGGCTATGAGACCCTGATGGACAATCGCAAGGCCAAGCGAATCTTAGGCTGGCAGCCGAAGTACTTCTGGCGCGAGCAAATGCTGCAGAAGTAGGACTTGGCGGCACCAAGTCCTGCCTTCCGCGGTAAGGACCTGTGAGGGCAAAGAGGCGAGTTATCGCCCTTTGCCCTTTTTTATTGCCGCGGCTCGCACGCTCGAACACGCCTCGCATCCCACGCGGGCTCGTAGTCTCGGATGCGCCTCGTATCTCACGCTGGCTCGCGCTCTCGAACACGCTTCGCATCCCACGCAGGCTCGCAATCTCGAACCACGCTATACATCCCACGCAGGCTCGTAATCTCGAACACGCTTCTCATCCCACGTTGGCTCGTAATCTCGGATGCGCCTCGTACCTCATACTGTCTCACGCTCTCGAACACGACCCATATCCTACATTGGATCCTGCTCTAACGGTTGCCACAGCGCTTATTGTTAGCTAATCGGCAGCAAACTAATTCTAACGGTTGTGAGCGTGCTTAATTGATGGAATAGTTGCTCTAAAGCACCCAAATGACCGAAATAACGCGTCTGGCAACCGTTAGAACTAAAGTAACCATGAATCAGCTCTATTAGCACCTGTGGCAACCGTTAGAATCGTACACGCTACGTGCTCCCATAATCGCGACTCGCACAACGTGTGCAAGCTGCCAGCTTGAACACGCCTGGCATCTCACACTGTCTCGCGCTCTGGGATGCGCCTCGCATCTCATACTGTCTCGCGCTCTCGAACACGCTACGCATTCCACGCTGTCTCCCGCTCTGGAACACAACCCCTATCCCACGCGGGCTTCCGCTCTAACGGTTGCCACAGCGCTTATTGTTAGCTAATCGGCAGCAAACTAATTCTAACGGTTGTGAGCGTGCTTAATAGGTGGAATAGTTACTCTAAAGCACCCAAATGACCGAAATAACGCGTCTGGCAACCGTTAGATTTAAAGTAACCATGGATTAGCCCTTTTAGCACCTGTGGCAACCGTTAGAACTACGGAGAGGACGTGTAGTCGGGAAAAAGCGAAGAGCCCGCCTTAACAACAGCACCAGAGCCTCCACCCTCATCGAAGGCAAGCTAGCTAACGCACACATAGCGGAGCACCGCTGCCACAAGCCCGCCTCCTCATACTACAGAGGTGGCGGCTTTTTTACTTGTGGCCGCATAAAGAACGTCTCGCAGGCGGACTCTAAGGAAAACCATTGTGGAGGCTATGACCATGAACAGCATCAAGAGATGGAGTGTGGCAGCGGCGGGGGTTCTCCTGCTGGCAGGCTGCGGCAATACAGCAACCGATTCAGCTCAGGAGGTCCGCCAGTATCGGGAGGGTGGAGGCCCGCAGGTATACAGCTACGAAGGCAAAAACAGCTCTCGGATGGGAGACCTCGAAATGGACAGCAATCCACAGCCAGGCAGCGACTCCCAGCATGCTCGTGCAGGCTCGGAGTCTGAATATGGTCAGATTCCCGTGATGCGCCATGCCGGCAAAGAATATGTGGACGTGCAGCAGCTGACAGAGCTTCTGGGGTACCGGATGCGAACCAAGGGGGGCACCGTCCTCATCGGCGACACCGGTCCGGAATATGAGCTGAGGTCCCGCGAGGCGCAGGCGCTCAGACAAGGGGAGACGGTAAGCCTGAGTGAAGCACCGGAGACGATTGAAGGCAAGCTCTGTCTGTCTGTTGGCGTGGTGGAAGAGCTGTTCGGGCAGGATATGGCGCTGCAGTTCGCAGAGGGACAGCTGCGGGCAAAGGTGATTGGGGAAGAAAAAACCTCGGAGAGCGCGGAAAGCACAGAAAGCACAGAAAGCACAGAAAGCACGGAAAGCACAGAAGAGAACACTCTCGAGATGAAGCAAACTGCACGCCATGACGCATACCGCTTCCAGGAAGACGAAGCGGGCGGGCTGCGTATGAACCGAACCGGGGATGATGATGCCACCGGAGGCAATCTACAGGCACAAGCCGTAAGCGGCGGTGCGGACAAGCTGCTGGCTACGGCAAAAAAATACCTGGGCGTGGAGTATGTTTTCGGCTCAACCTATCCCGAGGACAGAGCATTTGACTGCTCCTCTTACACACAGCATGTGTTTAAAAAGCACGGCGTTTCGCTCCCGCGTACTGCACGCTCGCAGAGCAAGGTAGGAAAAACCGTAAGCCGCAAATCGCTGCGCAAAGGCGATCTGCTCTTTTTCCGTGTGCCTGGCCGCTTCAAGTCGCAGAACATTGCGGGACATGTTGGCATTTATATGGGGGATGGCATGATGATCCACGCCCTGGATGAGCCGAAGGACGGCGTGCAGTACCGCAGCATTAATCTTCCATTCTGGGAAGAAAACTTTCTGTGGGCCAAGCGGGTAAGCGAATAGCTCCACCGGCACTCTACCCAAGCCTGTGCGAGCGCCTGAATAGCTCCACCGCACACTCTACCCGAGCCTGTGCGAGCGCCTGAATAGCTCCACCGCACACTCTACCCGAGCCCATGCGAGCGCCTGAATTGCTCGGGGGTAAGGCCCTCCAGCTTCTTGAACACTGTGCAGTAATAGCTCGCGTGCTCGAAGCCGGACTGTTTCGCAATGTCCTGAATTCTAAGGCCGGGCTGCTGGAAGATCAGCTGCTTGCTGCGGTTGATCCGCTCCCGGTTTACATATTCCATGGGCCGAAGGTCCATGGCGGTCTTGAACAGCGAGCATAAATACTGGGGAGTCACCTGAGCTTGGTCCGCCAGCTGCTGAATACTCAGGGGCTGGTGGCAATGCTCTCTGATGTACGACAGCACGGGCTGCAGCCGTTCGGCATGCAGGTGGATCTGGTGGCGGCTCGTCGATAGCTGCTTCGGCAGATCCAGCAGGAAGGCGTAGAGCTGCTTCGACGCTGCGGCAGCTTCAAAAGGCTCCTGATCGGCAGCGCGTATAATGGGGGACAGCCCCCGGCTGAGTCCGGCAAAATCACTGACGAGATACACCCCGGAATGGTGAACGCCGGCTTGCTCCAGCAGCGGCCCGCACAGCGTCCCTTCAAAAGAAATAAACTGCATTCCCCACGGCTCTTGTGTGGCCTCATAGCGGTGAGGCTCATCGGGAAACAGGCAGATCGCCTGTCCCGGCTTCACGGCGTAGGAATGGCCGTTCACGTACAGACGGCCTTCCCCGGTGAGGGGCAGCAGCCACTGATAGGAGGCGAAGCCCTCGGGACGCCGGACCGGGTCCTGGTGCGTCCATTGTCCAGAGCTGGTCAAGTACAGGGGCAAATGCCTGTCGCGCTCCGTCACCAGAGCGTAGAAGATGAAATCCACGTTCATAACCTTCCCTCATACTTTCATATTTTTAAAGTGTATTGAAAATTATTAAATAGAACTGCATTCCTGATCTGCTTTATAATCTGAATATAATGATATTATAGCAGGGAGTGGAGTAATGTGAGCAAATCTGGTGCAACCAAGCACAAGCTGAATTATACCCCGCCCGAGAACGGGTATCCGGAGTGGAACAACAATCCTGAAATTTTTCAGGTCGGGCGCTTGGAAGCGCATACGGCCTTTACCGCGTACGATTCGCTGGAGCAGGCTTTGCAGAAGCGTAATGAATCATCCAGCCGCTTTTCGCTAAACGGCAATTGGAAGTTCTCTTGGGCGAAGAACCCGGAGAGCCGCGTGCAGGGCTTTGAGTCTCTGGATTATGACTGCAGTACTTGGAAGGAGATTCCGGTGCCGTCGCACTGGCAGCTGCAGGGCTACGATTACCCCCAGTATACGAATGTCCGATATCCCTGGATCGAGCAGGAGGAGCTGAAGGCTCCGTTCGCTCCAACCTTGTACAATCCGGTCGGCTCCTACGTCACCACGTTCACTGTGCCAGAGGCTTGGAAGAATCAGCCGGTATTTATCAGCTTTCAGGGCGTTGAATCGGCCTTTTATGTTTGGCTGAACGGAGAGCGGGTCGGGTACAGTGAGGATACGTTTACGCCGTCGGATTTTGACTTGACTCCTTACATCGTGGAGGGGGAGAACAAGCTGGCTGTCGAGGTGTACCGCTGGTGTGATGCCAGCTGGCTGGAGGATCAGGATTTCTGGCGGATGAGCGGTATTTTTCGAGAGGTATTTCTGTATACGGCACCGAATGTGCATATCTACGATTTTCGTGTAGAAGCCGGATTGGATGATGCTTATCAGCATGGCCATCTCCAGGTGAAGCTCCTGCTTCATAATTACGATGAAGGAATGCAGGAGGGAATTACTGCAAGTGTGCAGCTGTATGATGCCAAAGATCAGCCGATCTGGCAGGAGCCTGGAATCCTGAAGGCCAGCGGCGGAGCGTGGAGCTCGCAGCAGCTTCAGTATGAGGCAGAGGTAGCGTCACCAGAGCTCTGGAGCGCGGAAGCTCCTGCGCTGTATACGCTGGTCATCCACTTACAGGATGCTGCAGGAGAGACGCTTCAATATGTGAGCAGCCGCACGGGCTTCCGCCGCTTCGAGATTGAAGGCAACCTGATGAAGCTGAACGGTCAGGTCGTGGAGTTCAAGGGTGTCAACCGCCACGAGTTCTCTTCTACTAAGGGCCGGGCCATCGGCTACGAGGAGATGCTGGCGGATATCAAGCTGATGAAAGCGTATAATATCAATGCTGTGCGGACCTCCCATTATCCAAACCATCCGGACTGGTATGATCTTTGCGATGAATATGGTCTGTACGTGATCGACGAGGTCAATCTCGAAACCCACGGCTCGTGGTATTACAAGCAAAAAGAGCTTCTCGATACCCTGCCGGGCAGCCGCTCGGAGTGGCGGGACAACGTGCTGGATCGCAGCCGGTCGATGTTCGAGCGCGACAAGAATCACCCGTCTATTCTGATTTGGTCGCTTGGCAATGAGTCCTTCGGGGGCGACAACTTCCTGCATATGTACGACTATTTCAAGCAGAAGGATCCATCCCGCGTAGTGCATTATGAGGGTGTGTTCCACTATCGTCCCAGCGAGGCGGCTTCAGATATCGAGAGCCATATGTATTCCCATGTGCGGGTCATTGAGGAATATGCTGCAAATCAACCGCCGAAGCCGTTCATTTTGTGTGAGTACAGCCATGCGATGGGGAACTCCTGCGGGGGCCTGAGCACGTACTGGGAGCTGTTCGACCGCTATCCCGTGCTGCAGGGCGGATTCATTTGGGACTGGATCGATCAGGGCATTCAGACAACAAACCCAGAAGGAGAGACGTACCTCGCCTACGGCGGTGACTTTGGAGAATCGCCTCATGACGGAACGTTTTGCGGGAACGGGTTGATTTTTGCAGACCGGACGGTATCGCCGAAGCTGTACGAGGTTAAGAAGTGCTACCAGAATGTCCGCTTCAACGCAGAGGATCTCGAGAACGGTGTAATTACGGTGAGCAACCGGAACCTGTTTACGGATCTGGCGGCTTATGATTTCAAGTGGACGCTGGCTATTGACGGCATCGTGAAAAAAGAAGGCACAACGACTCTTTCCGCCGCCCCGGGTACAGCCGTCTCCATCGAGCTGAAGGAAGCCGTGGAGGCCGCGGCCGCTTGGGGGGATCAGGGAGAGGCGGTTCTGACCGCTGCTCTTCTGCTGAAAGAAGATACGCCGTGGGCTCCCGCCGGCCATGAAGTGGCCTTTGAGCAGTTTATCATGCCGGTTACAGCAGCGGCTCCGGTCATCACCCGTCTGACTCCGGAAGGAGCCCTGAAGACGTCTATGGAAAATGGAGCTTTAACGGTTCATGGCGAAGGGTATGCGGTACGCTTTGACCTGGCAACCGGCGAGCTGGTGTCTTACGCAATCGGCGATCAGGAGCTGCTGACGAAGGCGCCTGTCCCGAATTTCTGGCGCGCGCTGATCGATAATGACCGGGGGAACAAGCTGGAGGAGCGCAGCTCCATCTGGCGCACGGCCAGTCAGGAGCGCACCTTGCAGAAGCTCACCTACGAGGAAGGGGAGCATTGCGTCCGCGTTCGGGTGCAGTATAGCCTGCCTACCGTGCCGGAATCCTCCTGCATCATCCAGTATGAGGTGCAGGATGGCAGGATTGACGTCTCCCTGCACCTGACGCCGGGAGCCGGACTGCCAGAAATTCCGGAGGTCGGACTCATGCTGGAGCTGGACGGCTCCTTTAATGAGCTGGAATGGTACGGCAAGGGACCGTTTGAGAACTACTCCGACCGGAATACCGGCGCCAAGCTGGCTCTTTATTCCGGCAAGGTCAGCGAGCAGTGGGTTCCGTATTTAAGGCCGCAGGAGTGCGGCAATAAGACGGAGGTGCGGCGGGCTGTAGTGCGCAGCCAGGAGGGTGCAGGCCTTGAAATTACCGGATCTCCCAAGTTTGAATTCAGCGCACTGCCGTATACGCCGCTGGAGGTTGAACGCAGTGACCATGCTTATAAGCTGCCGGAATCCAGCAAGACCGTGGTCCGCATCATGGGCAAGCAGATGGGCGTCGGCGGGGATGACAGCTGGGGCGCCCGCCCGCATCCCGAGCATGTGCTGCATGCCAACCGCAGCTATAGCGTGAGCTTTACGCTTCGGGGCTTGGTGTAAGTCAAGGCCCGTGGACCCCGACAAGCTATAGCTCCCGATCACACTCGCGGAGACAATCAGGAAGAGCAGGACGTTCAGGGGATTGATCCTGGCGTCCTGCTTATTTTTGTATCCCGTTTCCATTAATTGTCCATTAAATTGATACTCAGCTATTGAACCAAAAACCGAACAATAAGACTATAAAATGACCATAACGTTCATTCATTGTTCCTATTATCGACATATTTCAACATAAATAGACCCTTTAAAGCTCTAAAAACTAAATTTAGCTTTGACAACTTCCTCACAATCCAATAGGATGATAGATAGAAGAAAGAGCAATCAATTAGGAGGCTTAACACACGCAATGAGAAAATCCTGGTCTATGATTCTAACCCTGGTACTGACATTTGGCTTGCTGGCAGGCTGCGGAGATAAACCTGCGGAGCAGACAGCAGCTGGAGATACCGGCAATGCCGGAGAGAAGAAGCGGATCGCGCTCGTGCTTCCGGAAGAGATTGGTGTGAACCCGTTCTTTGCTTTGATGGATGAAGGCTTGAAGAAGGCTGGTGAGGATTTCGGCGTGGAAGTGAAGACGATCGAATCTACAGACCCGGCTTCGATTGAAAGTAACCTGCGCACAGCGGTTGCCGAGCAGTATGACCTGATTATTACCTCGACGTTCCAAATGGAGGATGCACTCAAGAAGATCGCACCGGAGAACGGAGACGTTCCATTTGCGATTGTTGATACCGTCGTTGACCTGCCGAATGTACGGAGCGCGGTGTTCCGGGAGCATGAGGCGGCTTACCTGCTGGGCGCCGCTGCAGGCCTTGCGACACAGACCGGCAAGGTAGGCAATGTGGTAGCGGCCGATATTCCGATCATGCACAAGTACATCAAGGGCTTTGAAGAAGGCGCGAAGTCGGTTCGCCCGGATGTAGAAATCTTCGTTAACTATGTCGGCAGCTTTACCGATCCGGCGAAAGCGAAGGAGTTTGCATTGCTGCAGCATTCCAAGGGCGCGGACTTCATCGCGGCCATGTCGGCAGTCGGCGATTTGGGAGTGTTTGAAGCCGCGAAGGAGAAGGGCTTCTACACCTCCGGACAAGATACGGACAATACGGGTACGGACCCGGAGCATGTCGTCCTGTCCCAGCTTAAAGGGGTGGACGCCGTGACGTATGAGACGGTGAAGGATTTTGTGGAAGGCAGCTTTACCTATGATGTGAAGGATTATGGCTTGAAGGAGAAGGGCGTAGGCCTGACTTACGTGACTCACGAAAGTGAAACTCCGCTGAATGACTTCATCGGACAAGATGTGATCGATCAGCTCAAGACGATTTCCGAGGACATCATTTCCGGTAAGATCACCGTGACGAATGCATTGCAGCAATAATATACTGGGCTAGGCCGACCGGCTGTCGATGGCAGCCGGTCTTTCATTCATGTAAGCGAGGGAGGAGACACGTTCATGCTGCTCGAAATGGATCACATTACGAAAAAATACGGCGATTTCAGCGCCAACCGCGGCATTGATTTTTCCCTCCGGCCGGGCGAGGTGCATGCCATCGTCGGGGAGAACGGAGCAGGCAAGACGACGCTGATGCGGATTTTATACGGCATGGAGCAGCCCACCTCCGGCACGATCCGGATTGATGGCAAGGAGGTCTCCTTCAGCAGTCCCCTGGATGCCATGAAGCAGGGGATTGGCATGGTGCATCAGCACTTTATGCTGTTTCCTTCCTTTACGATTGCAGAGAATATTGTCATAGGCAGCGAGCCCGGCAAAAGCGTACGCTTTGACCGGAAGCAGGCTTCCGCCATTGTGCAGCAGCTATGTCAGCAATACGGAATGAAGGTAGATCCGGAAGCCGTGGTGGGAAGCAGTGCTCCCGGTGTCCAGCAGCGGGTCGAAATTTTGAAGGTGCTGTATCAGGGAGCGGAGGTCATCATTCTCGATGAACCGACAGGGGTGCTGACTCCGATCGAGGTGCAGGAGCTCCTCTCTGCCATCAAGCTGCTCACGAAGCAGGGCAAAAGCTTCATCCTGATCAGCCACAAGCTGAATGAGGTGCTGGATGTGGCGGACCGCATTACGGTGCTGCGGGACGGTGCGGTAACCGGTACTGCCATGAAGGGAGAAACCGATGCCAGCCAGCTGTCCCGAATGATGGTGGGGCGTGAGCTTAAGGAGCTGAACCGGATCCCGGCAGCACCGGGACAAGAGCTTCTGGCCCTGACAGATGTAACACTCCGCCAGAAGGCAGGCAAGCCGGTGCTGGATCAAGTTCATCTCCATGTGCGGGCTGGAGAAATTGTCGGGATCGCCGGGATTTCCGGTAACGGACAGTCCGAGCTGCTTCAGGTCATTTCCGGCCTGCTGCAGCCAGACGAGGGCCGCATCATGCTTAATGGTTCAGAGATTACAGGCCAGTCGATCCGAAGCATTCGGGATCAGGGTCTGGCTCATATTCCTGAGGACCGGTACGTCTGGGGAGCGAATCGCGAAGCTACTGTGCTGGATACCGGATTGATGGGACATCAGCGCAGGCTGCAAACAAGGGGATTCATGAAACAGAAGGACATCCGTCAGATGGTATCCCGCTGGATCTCCAAATTTTCAATCAAGACCGGCTCTCTGTCCACGAGTACGCAGTACTTGTCGGGGGGGAATTTACAGAAGCTGATCGTGGCCCGGGAGCTGGAGCAGGATACCCCGTTTCTCATTGCTGCAGAGCCTACACGCGGCGTGGATATCGGTGCGATGGAGACCATTCACAGCGAGCTGCTGAAACGCCGCGAGCAGGGGAGCGGTATTCTGCTCGTATCCTCCGAGCTGACCGAAATTATGAAGCTGTCGGACCGTATTCTGGTCATGTTCGAGGGCCGCATTGCCGGGGAGCTTCGGGCAGAGGAAGCGAGTGAGGAGAAGCTGGGGCTTTTGATGGCGGGAGGAACGATAGAATGAAACAAGGATTAAGACTTTTCGCTCCACTTCTGCAGCCGGTCGCGGCCGTGCTTGTCGGTCTGCTGGTAGGAGCGGCAGCGATTCTCATTGCTGGTGGAGAGATCTGGACGACATATGCCGAAATGTGGAAGGGAGCCTTTGGCAGCTTCTACTTTGTTACGAGCACGCTCGCAAGATCAACACCGATTATTCTGGTCGGGCTGGGGGCTGCATTTGCATTCCGTGCAGGCTTCTTTAATCTGGGCGCTCCGGGACAGATGATCTTCGGCGCGCTTGCCGCCTCGCTGACCGGAGTGTATCTGCCGGGACCGGGCTGGCTAATCTGCATTGCGGCTATCCTTGCCGGTATTCTGGCAGGAGGGCTATGGTCGGTGATGGCCGGCTATTTCGATGCACGCTTTGCGGTGAACCTGCTCATTTCCACGCTGCTGCTGAACTATATTGCCGATCTGTTTGCGGGATACCTGGTGAGTTATCCGCTTCGTGATACGTCCGGTTCTGCGGCGATGGCTCAGTCCGCGATGCTCGACAGCAGCGTATGGCTGCCCAAGCTGTTCCGGGGCATGCCGCTGCACATCGGGTTTCTGTTCGCAGCCTTGCTCGCTGTAGTCATTTATGTGCTGCTAAAACGCACAAGAGTAGGGTATGAGGTGCGGATGCTGGGCGGCAACCCGCTGTTTGCACTGTACGGCGGCATTAACCGCGGGACGATGATGCTGGGTGCCATGTTCTTTAGCGGCGGCCTGGCAGGACTAGGAGGCGCGGTTGAAGTGCTGGGCTCGCAATACCGTTACATCGACGGCGCGCTGACTTCAGCGGATTATGCCTGGACCGGCATCATGGCGGCCTTGCTTGCCCGCTCCAATCCGTTAGGCACACTGCTGGCAGCCGTATTCCTGGCCGCGCTGCAGACCGGTGCCATGGGTGTCGAGCGTAACACCGAGGTGCCGCTGGAGGTTGGAGCGATTATTCAGGCTGCCCTGATCTTGTTCATTTCTGCACAGTTTACGTATGATTTCTGGAAGCGCAAAAGGGGGAGCAAGTCACATGGAACAGCTGTTTGATCTCGCACTGCTGAATACGGCCCTCCGTGTTCTGGCTCCTATACTGCTGGCGGCGCTGGGGGGCGCACTATGTGCGCGTGTCGGTCTGTTTAATGTCGGGCTGGAGGGATTCATGCTGCTGGGTGCCTTCGCGGCGATTGCCGGCAACTATTTCTTCGGCAATGTGCTCCTGGCGATTCTTTTTGCCGTGCTGGTCGTGCTCCTCTTCTCACTGCTGTTCGCCTATCTGTCCATCCACCTGAAGGCGAATGTCATTGTTGTCGGGATCGCGATGAACGCGCTGGCAGCGGGTCTGACTACATTCAGTTTACGGGCGATTTTTGACGTTAAGGGTGCCTTCTATGATAAGGAAATGGTCGGTCTGCCTAAATGGGATATTCCCGTACTGGAGAGCGTCCCCGGGCTGGGGCCGATTCTTTCCGGGCACACGCCGCTCGTGTACCTCGCGTTCCTCGTGGCCGGGCTCATGTGGTTCTACTTCTACCGCACGAAGAACGGCTTCCGGTTTCTGGCGTCAGGAGAGAATCCGCTGGCGGCATCCAGTCTTGGAATCCGGGTGCGGCGTTACCAGTACGGGGCCGTTCTTGCGAGCGGGGTGCTGTGTGCGCTAGCCGGTGCACAGCTCTCCTTGGGCCAGCTGACCATGTTCACGGAGGGCATGACCGATGGCCGCGGCTTTATCGCGCTGGTTGCAACGATGCTGGGACAGTCCGGTCCGCTGGGCGTGACGGCGGCCAGCCTGCTCTTCGGCTTTATGGAAGCCCTGAGCATCCGCTTTCAGGGCCTTGCGCTGCCGACCCATTTTACACAGATGCTGCCGTATCTCGTCACCATTGCTGCCATGTTCTTTTTCAAAGACAAGAGTTTTCTGAAGGATGCCCAGAAGCAGGGCACCAGCTCGCGGTAAACATCGGGACGGGATATGATACAATACCAAGGACACGACATTTTGTCCCCGAAAGGAGAAGACAAGCATGCACAACAAGGCTGAGCGCCTCAAGAAAATGAAGCCCCTGCCGCTCGGCAGCCTGAGCGAGGAACAGCGTGCGAAGCTGCCGCCCGGACAAGCGCTGACGGAGAAATTTCCGATTCTGCATGAGGGTGAAGTGCCTGAGTATGAGATGTCACAGTGGAGCCTGAATGTATTTGGCGAGGTGGAAGAGAAGCGGACCTTCAGCTATGAAGAGCTGCTGGCGCTGCCGACCGTTACGGTGAACTGCGATATTCACTGTGTGACCCGCTGGTCCAAGCTGGATACGGTATGGGAGGGCATCTTATTCCGGGATTTTCTCCAGCTGCTGAAGGTTAAGCCGGAGGCCAAGTATGTCATGTTCCATGCGGACCCTGATTATGATACTAACGTGCCGCTGGAGGATTTGCTGCGCGATGACGTGCTGCTTGCCTTAAAATTTAACGGAGAGCCGCTGACGAAGAAGCACGGCTGGCCGCTGCGCACTCTTGTGCCGCACCGCTACTTCTGGAAAAGTGCGAAATGGCTGCGCGGCATCGAATTTATGACAGAGGACCGTCCCGGCTTCTGGGAAAAGAATGGCTTCCATAACGAAGCGGACCCGTTCAAGGAAGAGCGGTTCAGCGGAGAAGCCCTGCCGATTCCAGAGGATGAGTGGACCCATAAGGAGTATGACTGAGATGCTGATGCCGATTTTACAGGTTCAATCCGAAGACATGCCGGAGTATGGCATTGTGTGCGGTGATCCGCAGCGAGCCGAGCGAATTGCCGGCTTCCTGCAGGACGTCCGCGAGCTTGCGTTCAGCCGTGAATACCGGACCTTTACGGGTACATATCAAGGAGTCAGGCTGGCCGTAACGAGCCACGGCGTCGGCTCACCGGGAGCGGCAGTATGCTTCGAGGAGCTGATCCGCTCCGGCGTGAAGACACTGATCCGTGTTGGAACAGCCGGCTCCTATCATGCCGAGCTTCCGGCCGGCAGCCTGGTCGTCAGTACAGCGGCTATCCGCACGGACGGACTGACTCGCCAGCTGGTGCCGGAAGGCTTCCCGGCTGTCGCTGACAGTGCAGTGACCCAAGCGCTGGAGGAGAGTGCGCTGGCATTGAAGGGCGGCGCCGTCCGCAAAGGCATCACCGTCACGCTGGATGTGTTCTTCAACGGTGTCGAAGAGGTGCCGCATGCCAAGTACAAGGCGGCCGGTGCGCTGGGCGTGGAGATGGAGATTGCTGCGCTATACGTTATTGCGTCGCTGCGCGGAGCGCGGGCGGGCGCCATTGTCGCGATGGACGGCTATGCTGACAGCGACCTGGCGGCAGAATATGACCCGCATACCGACACGGTGGCACGGGCCGTGGAACGCGAAATACAGGCTGCACTGGATGCCGTGGCCAAGCTGGCCAAGGCCGATGACTGAGGCAACAGTCAGTCAGGCGGACCCCATGAGGCAATCATAGCTAACGAACGAGATGACGGTCTCCCTTTTTGGAGGGAGGCTGTTTTTTTATGGATGGAGAGAAGCCCTTCATATTTTTGCCATTACAAATTAAGTGACGGGAACGTATTGACATCAAAAATCAGGTATTGTTAAATAAAAGAAGTGTTGGCACTCGAGAGCATGGAGTGCTAAAATTTGAACATTTTCGGTTTATGAAAGGAGACTCATCCATGGCTCAGAAAGAATTCAAGGCAGAATCCAAACGCTTGCTGGAAATGATGATTAACTCCATCTACACCCAGCGCGAGATTTTCCTCCGGGAGCTGATCTCGAACGCCAGCGACGCGATCGACAAGATCTACTATAAAGCGCTGACTGATGATCAGCTCGTATTTAATAAAGAGGATTACTACGTTCAGGTCAAGGCAGACAAGGATCAACGTACGCTGACTATTACTGACACAGGCATCGGTATGACCCAAGAAGAGCTGGAGAACAATCTGGGTACGATTGCCAAGAGCGGCTCTCTCGCCTTCAAGAGCGAGAATGAAGCGAAGGATGGCCATAACATCATCGGCCAGTTCGGGGTGGGGTTCTACTCCGCATTCATGGTCGCGGACCATGTTACGGTAACCACGAAGGCATTGGGCTCGGCGGAAGCTTATCGCTGGGAATCCAGCGGTGCAGAAGGTTACACCGTGGAAGTTGCTGAGAAGGACACGGTCGGCACTGAGATCGTCTTGAAGATCAAGGAGAATACAGAAGAGGACAGCTATGATGAATTTCTTGAAGAGTACCGTCTGAAGGCGATCATCAAGAAGTATTCTGATTTTATCCGTTATCCGATCAAGATGGAAATTACCGGTCAGCGTCCGAAGGAGGATGCCGAGGGCGAGTTCGAGGAGTACCGCGAAGAGCAGGTTGTGAACAGCATGGTTCCGATCTGGCGCAAGAACAAGGACGAGCTGACGGATGAGGATTATGCCAATTTCTACGCCGAGAAGCGTTACGGCTTTGATAAGCCGCTCAAGCATATCCATGTTAAGGCAGACGGTGCGGTCGTATACAATGCAATCTTGTTTATTCCGGAGAACACACCGTTTGACTACTACACCAAGGAATATGAAAAAGGCCTGGAGCTCTACTCCAACGGCGTCCTCATCATGGACAAATGCGGCGATCTCCTTCCGGATTATTTCAGCTTCGTGAAGGGGATGGTAGATTCCGAAGACCTGTCCCTTAATATTTCTCGGGAAATGCTGCAGCATGACCGCCAGCTGACTCTGATCGCCAAGAACATCAAGAGCAAGGTGAAGAGTGCGCTATTAAGCCTGCTGAAGGAAGAAAGAGAGAAGTATGAGAAATTCTATTCTGCATTTGGCAGACAGCTGAAATTTGGCGTATACAATGATTACGGCCAGCATAAGGACGTGCTGCAGGATCTGCTGCTGTTCCATTCCTCCAAGGAGAAGAAGCTGGTATCGCTGGATGAGTATGTATCCCGCATGCCGGAAGACCAGAAGTACATCTACTATGCAGCGGGTGAATCTATCGACCGGATTGAGAAGCTCCCGCAAACGGAGCTCGTAGCGGACAAGGGCTATGAAATCCTCTATTTCACAGACGATGTGGATGAGTTCGCGATCAAGATGCTCATGAGCTACAAGGAGAAGGAATTCAGATCCGTATCCAGCGGTGACCTGGGCATCGATTCCGAGGCGGAAGAGAAGGCGGAAGAGGCTGCCGAGAACGAGAACAAGGAGCTGTTCGAGGCCATGAGCGGCATCCTGAGCGGTAAAGTGAAGAGCGTGAAAGCTTCCAAACGCCTGAGATCCCATCCGGTTTGCCTGTCCACCGAAGGTGATCTGTCTATCGAGATGGAGAAGATTCTGAATCAAATGCCGAATAACCAAGGCATTCAGGCGGATAAGGTGCTGGAGATCAACATCAACCATGATGTGTTCCAATCCTTGAAGAACGCACAGCAGAACGACCAGGAGAAGCTGGCCCTGTACACGAACCTGCTGTACAACCAGGCGCTGCTGATCGAAGGCCTGCAGGTGTCTGATCCGGTTGAGTTCACGAATGATATTTGTAAAATGATGGTGTGATTTAGGTGCAAATATTAGCAGGATAGATAGCCAATACACTTCTAAGAAAGTATATGATTCACTTTTAAGTGATCATCTTATACTTTTTTACGAAGTGTATTTTTTTGTGAGATTTTATATAGGTGGATTTAACTGTTTTCTGTCTAGGACATTTGAATTCAATGTTCTATCGTTCGACAAAAAGATTGTTTAATTGACATTTTGTCCTATGAAACAGTGCGTCATGGGTAATATAAATGGCTGTTCCTCAAAAGAAATATGACATTTAAGGGCTTACACCTCACATACAATAGTTCCTGGGTATGGTGGAAAAATAATGAATGTCATGACAAAATATATTGAACAGGATGTTGATCCACATAACAATAATCAGTACTTAGGAACATTCTGGGATCCTATGGGTTCAGGAAGCTCAAATGGTGTCTTTAGAGCTGTATATAATGCTGATCTTAATGGTACCAATAAAGCAATGGTATATTAAGATATTTACAAAGATTGGAGGGGGATCCCCTCCTCCTTTCTTTTTGAAAGGAGACAAATCATGAAAGAGTTAATGTCATGCCTGCTTCTTATAACGATATTACTGGCTGGCTGCACAGAAGAAATTCAACCATTAAAGGATCTGGAGTCTGTGGAGCATGAAAACGAAGTCAGTCATGAGGAGGAGGTCGTTGAAGAAAATCAGAATGAAAATCAGAAATCTCCCTATGGAATGACCCAAATCAAGCTGCCCTATAATCAGTACACACAGCCTTGTACGTGGGGTGGACAGTTATTTGTACCAGTAAACTCGGAAAAGGAAGGGCTGCAGAACCAGATTTTGTCCTATGACATGGAGACGAAACAGTCCGAAATCATATATTCATCCAAGCTTACCTACGCAGCGATTAATGATCTAACATGCAGTGCGGATTATATGGTCTGGGTGGAGACGGATGAGTTTGGTATGAAAGCTTCTGTTCACGCAATGGACCGGGCAGAAAATACAGAAAGAATCATATTTCAATATGAGGATCCAGAGAAAGTAGCTATGGACGCTCCTGTACTGCATGAGAACTGGGTCGCTTGGATGACCACAAACTATGATCAGCCGGAGGTCATGTTATACGATTTATCCAGTAACAAATTGCAAACCATTGCAGTTATAGAGGCTGCGGGTCTGCATAATAACTTTGTCGATTTCCATGAAGATGAACTGCTGTGGACAGATACCGTGAATGACAAGGGTAAATATTATTTGTACGACCTTAATAGTGGTGAGATTGATGAAATCAACTCTGAGTATCCCTACATCGGCTATGCAAGGTTTGCAGATGATCAAATACTCAGCATTAATTTTGAAGATGTACAAAAATGGACCACAGGAAAGTTTGGAACACTTGATATAGACTCACAACAATTTGAACTTATCGAAAAGGATTATATCAGTCGTTTTGACACCTATAACTATCACATAGCCTACATTACAAAGGATCATAAATTGATGTATTACCGTGCTAATGATAATCAAAAAGTTGATCTTACGGAATATACGCAGAAGACTGTAGATACCTTAGACTTCACGAATGAAGGGCTGCTGGTTGCGGGTACGTCAAGCCCTGAATATTCAGAACTATTCGTCTTCACAAATTTGCTGAAGGACGATGAGTAAGGTAGTTTTAATTCTCACATTATAGGGGGGATTTCCATTAACAAACATAAACTTTTAATCTATCTATTTATTTTATGTTCACAGTTTCTAATAATCATAAATATTGCTTTGGCGCAGAACTACTCAGCAAGCTTGACCAGCAATCCGGAAGGAATTTCAATCAGTAATGATATTGCAGATCTATTGATCACTGATGATCGGTGGTCCATAGAAAAATTTAAGACCTACTATGAATCCTCCACATTCCTGAGCATTTTATTCATCGTTTTTACTCTAGTACTTGTCGTGAGATATTATCTTAAAAATAACAATAGCAGTTAGTGCTCAGCATAAGGGGAAGACAATGCGTAATTGAGGTGCTCTCTTTGCGGTTACAGGTGCGGCCAATCCTGAATGCAGAGTTGTTCGTTTTCGTGTTAAATTGCCATCTTATTCTTGTTTATGAACTACCCTTGCCGATTACAATGTATCTATACCACACCCGCCGTTAACACAGCCAGCGGTCCATCCTCCGCGATGATCGGCTGGAGGCTGTACACCGAGATGGGGAACATGGGTAAGCCGACATAGTAGGGAGTGATCGCATACAGCGGATAAAAGAGCACCAGGGCTTTATCGGCCAGATAAAAATCCTGATCCGGCTGCACGGTAACCGAATTGTCCAGCACGGGCAGATCCCGCTCTTTAATCTGGTGCTTCACCTCGGCGGCCAATACGGCTTCATAATTGGAGCCTGGCTTAAATAAATCACCCAGACGGTACAGCTGCCCGGTTGCTGTGGAGAAGGTCAGGCCTTTGGCCACAGTATACCCATGAGCCATAGGCGTGGAATACGTATAATTACTGAGCATCAGGCTGAGGATGCCGCGTTCATTCGTCTTGATCTCAAAATGTACGGTCATCTCTGGATGGCTGCCGCTCTGAACGCTCTGCTGCTGCCGCTCCATTTCCTGCAGAGCCATTACGATGGTGTGGTTGATCTTATGCTCGGCCTGCTGGCTGGCAAGCCCCCGGACTTGCGGGTACTGAATAAACGCAGTCGGCGTTCTGTAGGTTAAGGTTTGAATCTGCACCGGCGGTTCATATAAGCTCATAGGTTTTAATCTCCTGTCAAACGTGATACATCAGCCTATGCAGCATTTCCCAAGGCTGATACAGCGCGAGCGGCTTTTTTCCCGTCTCATATTCCCTTCAGCAGATCCAATTGCGGATTTTCGGACTTGCACTCTTAGGTTTTTATTTTGATATTGACGGCGGTGCGGAATGACGGTATATTTAACACCAAACAACATAACAAATTTGTTATCAAGTGCGCATTTGTTATTTTGTTATGTTATTATCCTATCATATGTAACCGGATGCAATAGAACCTGACGAACCTAAAGGAGCGCGTGATGAACTTGAACAAGATGCTTATTCAAGACTGGACATTTAGAGAAGTAGGGAGACAGGAATGGCTGCCTGCGAAGGTGCCGGGCTGTGTTCATACTGATTTACTGCATAATGGCCAGATTAGAGATCCTTTCTATGGTACAAATGAGCATGATTTGCAGTGGATTGACAAGAAGGACTGGGAGTATAAAACCGTCATTGAGGTCACAGAGGAGATGTACGCTGAGCAGCAGCTGGATCTGGTATTTGAAGGCTTGGACACGTATGCGAATGTATATTTGAACGAAACTCAGGTGCTCTCGGCCGATAACATGTTTCGATCCTGGAGAATCAAGGTGAAATCTCTCGTCAAGATGGGCAGCAACACACTGCGCATTGTATTTCGTTCTCCGATTCAAGAGGATCTGCCGAAGCTGGAAGCCTTGGGCTACCCGTTACCAGCTACCAATGACCAGTCTGAGGTGGGCGGTCTTGGCGAGAAGAAGCTTAGCATTTTTGCACGAAAAGCGCCCTATCACTACGGCTGGGACTGGGGTCCGCGGTTTGTGACCTCCGGAATCTGGAGACCGGTCTCGCTGGAGGCCTGGTCTGGCGTTCGCATCAGCGACGTGTTCATCCGGCAGGATGAGGTATCGGCCCCGTTTGCCCGCCTTACAGCACAGGTAACCTTTGAGACGGATGCTTCGTTCAGTGGTGTCCTGACGGTAAAGACGGAGGACAGCCGCTGGTCAAAAGAGCTTCAGGTGAGTGCGGGGAAGCATACGGCAGAGCTCCCACTGGATATAGAGCAGCCGAAGCTATGGTGGTCCAGAGGCTTGGGCGAGCCTCATCTGTACACCTTTAAGGCGGAGCTGAAGGGAGCACAGACATCGGCAGAAGCTTCAGTACGCACCGGACTGCGCAGCGCCAAGCTGATTCGGAAGAAGGATCAGGAGGGCACATCCTTTTACATCGAGCTGAACGGAACGCCAGTGTTTGCCAAGGGGGCAAACCATATTCCCAATGACAGCTTCCAAACAGAGGTTACGACAGAGCGCTATCGTCATGAGATTGCCTCGGCCGCAGAGTCCAATATGAACATGCTTCGCGTCTGGGGCGGCGGCATTTATGAAGAGGCAGCCTTCTACGAGCTGTGCGACGAGTACGGCATGATGGTGTGGCAGGATTTCATGTTTGCATGCAGTATGTATCCGGGCGACCCCACTTTCCTCGAAAGTGTGAAGCTTGAAGCAGAGGATAATGTCGTGCGGCTGCGCAATCACCCTTCGATCGTGCTATGGTGCGGCAATAATGAAATTGACACCGCTTGGTCGCATTATGATGAGCATGGTGGCTGGGGCTGGAAGAAGGATTACAGCGCAGCGCAGCGGGAGCAGATCTGGAAGGATTATGAGGCTATTTTTCACGAGGTGCTGCCGAAGGCCGTATCTTCTTATGCGCCGGGCATGGATTACTGGCCGTCTTCTCCGATGGTCTCACTCACCGGCGACATCAGTCAGCATGCGCATTCCAGCACCACGAGCGGAGACATTCACTACTGGGGGGTGTGGCATAACACGGAGCCGTTTAGCAATTATGAGGTGCATGTCGGCCGATTCATGAGCGAGTACGGATTTCAGTCCTTCCCGGAGCCGCGCACCGTCCGCACTTATGCTGAGGAAAGCGATATGGAGCTGGAGTCCAAGGTCATGCTGGCCCACCAGAAGAACGGCGCCGGCAACCGCTTGATCAAGAGCTATATGGATCAGTACATGAATGAGCCCAAGGATTTCGAAGCCTTCCTTCATATGAGCCAGATGCTGCAGGCTGATGCAATGAAGACGGCCATTGAAGCTCATCGCCGCCGGATGCCATACTGCATGGGGACACTATACTGGCAGATGAATGACTGCTGGCCTGTTGCTTCCTGGGCAGGCATGGATTACCTGGGACGCTGGAAGGCGCTGCAGTATACAGCCAAGCGCTGCTTCCGCGATCTGAGCCTCATTGTACATCATCAGGAGGGGGAGCAGAGGCTGGAAGTGTATGGGGTGTCTGATCTGCGCGAGGAAACGGCGGGTCACCTTGAGCTGTGTCTGATGGATCTTCAAGGTAACGTGCTGTGGCGTGATCAGCTGGACATTCTTGTGCAGGCGCAGCAGTCGAGCATTCTGTACGAGATTGATGCCGCTGAGCTCCTGTCCGGGCAAGAGGCCGGAAGGGTAGTGCTGCAGGCAGAGCTGAAGCAGCAGGACATGCTGCTTGACAGCAAGACATTCTATTTCGTCCACGATCGTGATCTTCAGCTGGAACAGTCTGAAATCAGTGTGACAGCAATTACCGAGAACGGGCAGCCAGCGTATCGCCTGGAGTGCCATACCCTAGCCCGCCATGTGTGGCTTACCACGGAGCAGGAGGGAATCTTCAGCGATAATGATTTTGATCTTGTTCCAGGCCAGCCGAAGGTGGTCACCTTCTCCCGTCGCAGTGAAGGAGCAGCTCCATTCGAGCCGGCATCGGCGAGAGAGATTCAGGTACTGTCGATGGTGGACTGCATTCAGACGGTAAGTCCGGTTCGTTAAAACAGACTATGGAAACAAAAAACCTCCCCCGGGATCATCTCATCTCGGGGGAGGTTTTTAATTACAGCAGCTTACTTCGAATTCTGATAGTTCGCAAGGAATTCCTTCACTTTCGCCGGATCGGCTTTCAGCTCATTGCCCGTGTTCACGAGCGGGCTGAGTGTGGAGTAGGCTTTTTCCTTGTTGTTCTTGTAGTAGGCAAGGAACTCGTCCTGATTGATGGAATGCAGAACGGCTTTGCGCAGATCCTCGCTCTTCGCTACATCACGGTTCGCCGTGTTGAAGAGCAGGTAGGCTACGGCATTGCTTTGAACCGTCTGCAGCTCCAGCTTGCTGTCGCTACGGACAACATCATACTTCGTTTCAGGAACGGAGTAGAACAGATGAATCTCTCCGCTGCGCAATGCCGCCAGTGTGCTGTCTGCATCCTGAATGAAGCGTACCTTCACCTGATTGATGTTCGGCTCATGGTCGGTACCTGTCATGTAACCAGGGTTTTTGTAGAACACAGCTTCATAGTCATTCTTGTACGACAGAATGTAAGGACCGCTGGCATACAGGGTGTTATTATACTGATCGCCTTCGGTTACCGTGTTCTGATCGCCGTAAGGGATGTCCTTGTTCACATCAAATTTAGCAACATCATAGGTGTTGATGCTTTCAACCTGCTTCTTGGATACAATCCCTGCGGATTGGTGAGCCAGGTAATTCAGGACTTGCGGGAACGGCTCGGTGGTCGTCAGCTTGATAACCTGATATTTGCCGTCCTTGGTGCTGGCTTGATTCTTGTCTGTCACGAGAGATGCGATTGGGGTATCCAGGCCGTTCTCCAGTGCCTGGCGAACTGTTTCGTCACTGCCGGCTACCTTTACGGCATCCAGGGAAGCAAGATCCTCCACAACCTCTACATCCTGAATATGCTCATGCAGGGTATAGGTGCGGTGATCTGGCACCGAATCCTTGTTCTTGGCACGGTTCATGGAGAAGACAACATCATCTGCACCGACACGCTCTCCCGAATCTACAGCCAGCTTGTCTTCTACCTTCGCGAAGTTGATGTCATCCCGCAGAATGAAGTAGTAATCGCTGTTGCCTTCAGCAATGCTGTGGTTGTAAGACAGCGAGCCTTCGGACGTAATCTTGTCGTCATCGGTCAGGTTAATCAGGCGTACGTTCATGTTCGTGTTAATAATATTGATCGAGCCGTCATTGCCCTTGATCGGATCCAGGGAAGTCAGCGTAGGGATCGTCTGGGACAAAATGAGAGGCTCCTGGTCGCGCTTGGACGTATCGTTAAAGTCAATATCTTCCCAAGGCAGGGAGCGGGATTTCGACAGGCGTACCGACTCCGGATTCAGAACATCCTTGTTCAGTGCCTGGCTTTTCAATGAAATGTACAGCGGTGCAATATAGGCCTTGCTCTCAACGAGCACCTGCTCCAGCTGCTTGTACGTTTCTACTGCATCTTCCGGGCTTTGAGTGGATGCCTGGTTGATCAGCTGATCCACTTCTTCATCAGACATAATGCTGTAGTCGCCGCCAGTGGTGAACAGGGAGCGTACTGCATAGTCCGGGTTCCCGGTTACGGTCGTCCAGCTGGACATAGATACATCATAATTACCGGCGTCCTGCTGGCTTTTGAAGCTGCCGTAGTCCGGCTGAATGTTCAGCTTCACGTTAAAGCCGTTCTTGGTAAGCTGGTCGCGGATGATATTGAGGTCCGCTTCATTGGCGCTCATCCCCAGCACTTCGATGGTTGGTGCTGTGGTATTGGCAGGCTGCTCGGCATTGTTATCTGGAGCAGGCGTAGATTGACCCTCGTCTTTCGTCTGAACGGTGCAGCCGCTCAGGATCAGCACAAAGGTGAGCAGAAGAAGCAGGATGTTTCTTTTCTTCATGTTGAGTTCCTCCTGGATATATAAATTGTTGTTGCCGCTAGTTAGTCCAGCTTCGGATCCAGCGCATCGCGCAGTCCGTCGCCGAGAAAGTTAAAGGAGAGCACAAGAGCGATGATAGCCAGGCCGGGATAGATGGCCAGGTACGAGTTCGTCTCCAGATACGTGCTTCCGATCTTCAGAATATTGCCCCATTCCGGTATGTGGGGCTCTACACCCAGTCCGAGGTAGCTCAGACTGCTTGTAGCAATGACCGCCCCACCAATGGTTAAAGTAGTTTTGACGATCATGGGGGCCAGTGAATTCGGTACAATGTGCTTGAAGATGATCGATAGATGGCTGGAGCCAAAGGCCCGCGCCGCATCCACATATTCATAGGTGGAAACCATCAGCACGTTCGCTCTCATCGTCCGGGCATAGGTCGGAATCGCTCCGACACTCAGCGCGATAATCAAGTTGAACGTATTTGCCCCGAAAGCAGCAATGATCGCAATGGCGAGCAGGATGCCTGGGATAGCATACAAAATATCAAGCGCCCGCATGATGATATTGTCAGTATGACGGCCATAGTAGCCGGAAATGGCACCCAGGATGCCTCCAATAATAACAGGAATCAGTGTCGACATAAATCCCACAATGAGCGAGATCCGTGCGCCAAAGACAATTCGGGAGTACAGACAGCGGCCAAAGTCATCCGTTCCCAGTGGATAGGTCAGTGACGGCGACTGCAGAATGGCACTGTAATTATTGTCTACAGCAAAGCTATATTCAAAGGTCAGCAGGCTGCTGACGGAAATCGTGAACAGAAATATAATGAAGAACATGCCGAGCATTGCCGTGTGGTTGCTCGTAATTTTGATCCAGACATCGGCCCAGCGGGTAGCCCCGGGATTCGCACTACGGCGGATTTTGGATAGCAGGCTAAGCCCCAGCACAACGGCGAACAAATTACCGGTAGCTGCGGTTAGCAGCAACGGCAGTGCCAGCCATTTCAATCCGGCAGGAAGCACATGCTGATGGGCATACTTGGCGACGAGGAGCAGCGCCGTCAGATGAAACACGGTAACGGCAATCAGTATGCCCATACCGGGCAAGAACCCATTCGATACGTAAGGCTTGAACATATTTAGAGACGATAGCGCGATGACGAAGATCTGAGTCAGAAGCATATATACCGAAATCGTATATTCCGGACTCTTCTGCTTCTTGATCAGGTTGAAGGAAGCCACCGTCAGAAACACATTGCCTGTCAGCAGGCTGAGCAGGCCGGCGTATCCCCATCTTCTTGTTGCCGGCCTGATCTCTCCATGCCGGGTGAGATCTCGCCGGATTTGGTAGGTTAGTGCTCCCTGCCCCAAGGTGAACAGGGTGTATAGGATGAATAATACCAGGATCACAGGGCGAACCTCCAGGCTGCCCCATGCAAAGCTGTTTAGCAGCAATACAAGGGCTAAAGCCAGGGAGACGACCCAAGTGAAGTTCGCCTGGGAATACTCGGGTGAGGATTTCAGGCGGAACCGGTCCTGCTGCGATTGTTGTAAGTTCTTCTTGATCATGGGTACACCTGCTTTAATAAGGTTGCAGTGCTGAAAGGCTGCAATGAGCCGCCTCAGTACTGCTTCATCCGGGAACGGATCCGCGGATCCAGGAACGCATACATCATATCAATCATCACATTTACAATCGAAATCGTGATGGCTGTGTATACGACACCGCCCATAACGGCCGGGATGTCGGGAATAAACTGCTTGTCTACAATATAGCCGCCGATCCCGCTAATATTAAATACCTTCTCCGTGACAGCGGCGCCTCCGAGCATCGCTCCGAACTGAAGACCGATGACAGTAACAATCGGAATGAGCGCGTTGCGCACCGCATGCCGGCGCAGGACCTGTCGGCTGCTGATGCCTTTCGCCTTGGCGGTCAGGATATAGTCCTCATGAATGACCTCCAGGGTTGAGGAGCGTGTCATTCGGGCAACGGAGGCTGTAAGCGCGGTGCCCAGCACAATGACCGGCATGATCATAGAGAGCCAGTTCCCAGGGCTGTAGGTTGCCGGCAGCCACTTCAGATTAATGGAGAAGCCCAGAATGAAGATCAAGCCCTGCCAGAAGTTCGGAATCGACAATCCCAGAAGGGCGATGAACATAAAGGAGTAATCCCAGAACGAATTCTTCCGGGTCGCCGATATGATTCCGATTGGAATGGCAATGATCATCGCGATGAGCAGGGAAATCACGGTCAGCGTCAGCGTAATCGGAAATTTCCTTGCAATACTGTCGGTCACTTGTTCATTTCCGGAGAAGGATTTCCCCAGGTCGAAGGTGAATATTCCTTTTAGTGTGTTCCACAGCTGCGCCCAATATGACTGATCCAGACCGTGGAGGCGGTTGAAGGCCTCGATCTGTTCCTGAGTCGCGGTCACACCTAAGATGTTGGCGGCCGGATTCATCGGCGACATATAGAGAATGCTGAACACCAGCACCGACACTCCAAGGATGACGAACCACGTCATAACAAGCCGCTCTGAGATAAACTTCAGCAAGGGATAGCTGTACAGAATGATCATCAGATACATGAGCAAGCCTGGAATCCATGAAATTGCAAAAAAAGCCGGCCTGCGGATCAAGGATTCAAACGTGTCCGCAAAAGTTAACCGGCTTTGCCCGTTAAGCTGCATTTCCTTGATCGCCTCGTCATGTAGCTGTTCCTGGAACTTCTGTTCCGCGAGCCGCTCGGTCTCACGTTTCAGCTTCTCCGAAGAGAGCTGCTGTTGAAAAAATTCAGCCTTACGCCGCAACTGATCCTGGATCTCCTCCTGCAGCTTCAGATGATAGCCGGAGGATAACCACTCGTTCCGCAGTCTGTTAACCACGGCGGTATAAGCGTCATGATTTCTCTGAATCATATAAACGAAGAAGACAACCAGGTGAACCGGAGCTCCTAACAAGAGAAAGAGGTATTTATATGAAGGATTCAGAAGGATTTTACGATACGTGCTGGTGATGTGGTTGATGGTCCGGCTGAAGCCGGCAGCTTCCTTCACATCCATAAGATGACTAGCCCTCCTTCATAAATTGCATTATTCCGAGTGATATAGTATATTTTATTTTAGCGTTTTTCAAAAGTCAATAGAGATCAAACGTTTCTTTCTTTATCATAGTTTATATATATTTTAAGGCAGGAGAAGGAGATATGGAACCCCTACTAGATGTAAAAAACTTAAACGTATCCTTTCAGAACCGCGATCGGGAATTTCATGCGGTACGCGGAGTCAGCTTCCAGCTGAACAAGGGAGAGACGCTGGGCATTGTCGGTGAATCCGGCAGCGGCAAAAGCGTCACTGCCCGCTCCATTATGCGCCTGCTCCCGTCGCCGCCTTCTTTTATGAAGGAAGGCGAGATCAAGTTTCAAGGACAGAGCCTGAACGAGAAGACCGAGCGTGAGATGGAGAGCATACGGGGACGGGATATGGGCATGATTTTTCAGGATCCGATGACGTCCTTGAACCCTACGCTTCGAATCGGAGAGCAGATTGCGGAGAGCCTGATCAAGCATCAGAAGCTGTCGGGCAAAGAAGCGAAGCAGCAAGCGCTCGATATGCTGAAGCTGGTTGGTATTCCGAACAGTGAGGCGCGGTACAGCCAGTATCCGCATGAATTTTCCGGCGGGATGCGGCAGCGGGTCATGATCGCCATTGCACTCGCCTGCCGGCCGGCGTTGCTGATTGCGGATGAGCCTACGACGGCGCTCGATGTAACGATTCAGGCCCAGATTTTGAATGTCATGAAGGATATGCAGAACCGCTTTGGCACCTCGATCATTCTTATTACCCATGATCTCGGCGTTGTAGCCGGTATGTGCGACCGGGTCGCGGTCATGAAGGATGGCGTTATTGTAGAAACGGGAACGACGGAGGAGATCTTTGATAATCCGCAGCATCCGTACACCCTCAAGCTGCTGAACGCTCTGCCGAGGCTTCATGAGAAGAAGAAGCCGAAGCCGGTATCATCGATCTTGACAGCAGAGGAGCTGAAGCGTCCGCTGTTGCAGGTTCAAGGATTGAAGCAGCACTTCAGCATGGGTAAGGGACAGGTGCTGAAGGCCGTTAACAATATCAGCTTCCATATTAATGCCGGCGAAACGTTAGGCCTTGTCGGAGAGTCCGGCAGCGGCAAGTCCACAACAGGGCGCGCAATTCTGCGGCTTCATCAGCCGACAGGAGGCGATGTGCTGTATCAGGGGATGGCGGTGAACCGGCTTACGTCCGGTGAAATGAAGACCATGCGTCAGCATATGCAGATGATCTTTCAGGATCCGTATGCTTCGCTCAACCCGAGATTCAAGATCGTGGATATTATTGGCGAGGCGCTGGATGTGCACAAGCTGTCCGGAAGCCGGCAGCAGCGCCGCAAGCGTGTTGAGGAGCTGCTCGATATGGTCGGGCTGAACCCGGCCTTTGCAGACCGGTATCCGCATGAGTTCTCCGGGGGACAGCGTCAGCGGATCGGGATTGCCCGGGCCCTCGCGGTAGAACCGAAATTCATAGTGTGTGATGAGCCTTTGTCCGCGCTCGATGTCTCGATACAGTCGCAGATCGTCAAGCTGCTGGAAGAGCTTCAGCAGCGCCTGGGCCTCACTTATTTATTCATTGCTCACGATTTGTCGATGGTCAAGCACATCAGCGATCGGGTAGCTGTCATGTATCAGGGCAAGATCGTGGAGCTGGCCGAAAGCGAGGAGCTATACGCCAATCCACAGCATGAGTATACGAAATCACTGCTGTCTGCCATTCCGATTCCCGACCCCAAGATCGAAGCTGCGAAGAAGCGGGTGCTGCTGGAAGAACGGACGGGAGAAGATAAATACAATCTGGAGCATTCCGAGCTGGTGGAGGTGACCCCAGGACACTGGGTAGCCATTCCGGCCGGACACGTCTCCTGACGTGCAATTAGCCCCATCGCCATCTCTGCAGCAAATGCTGCTTCACAATGGCGGAATACCCTCGCTGAGCGAAGGCCAACAGACTTTAATATAAAAAAAGGGGCACCGAGCTCGCAATAAAAGCGAGCACGGCGCCCCTTTTTTTCGGTTTCTTTCAGCTTCCTAATGTAAAGATTCGTTTCAGATTCACCACGAATATAGCCATTGCTCCTTGCATATGCATGCCGGATAGACCCGAGGATGTGGCCACATCATACCCGTGTCTGTGCTTGAGTTCGCTGTTCTTCGCTTCAATTTTGTAACGCTTTTTGGCTTTTTCTTTGAAAGCCTCACTTTCCTGAAACGCCATTTGTTCGGCGTGCACCCCGGATTTAATGGTGACGGAGTACATCTTGCTCTTGGCGCCCTCCTTGTAACATCCCTCTTTCAAGGGACACCTCTTGCACTGCTCTACATCAAAGTCGTAGGTGTCGGCTTGGTTCTTGCCCGTCTCCTTCTTGCGTCCCCTTGCGTAATCTGCGGGTTTAACCGGGAGACCCGTTCCATATGATTCTTCTTGCTATAGATCAGGTTGTTCTTCTCCGAATACGCCGTGTCGCCAATCACGGTCTTTACAGTTACGCCAGCCGCGACGCTTTTTTGTCTTTGGGCACGATCAGGTCATACAAGGACGTGTACGGGCTGAATGAAAACGAAGGTTGATTCTGGAACAAAGAGCTTCCATCCTTTCTATCTTAACGGTTTTGCAGTAGATGACGAAGGAGCGGAGGGAAGAGGGAGGCTGGAGAAGCGGAGCGCTCGCCTTTGTCCCCGGATTTCATCCGCCAAGCGGTATGAACAAGAAATCTGGGGACAACAGCGATCGGAAGCCCCCTCTTCCTGCAGCGAC
>NZ_JAGFIP010000024.1:0-49844 GCF_017582705.1 Paenibacillus sp. F411 | reverse complement strand
CGTCCTGAGCCAGGATCAAACTCTCCATGAAAGTTGAGTTCCATTGCTCATTTCAAAACTGACGAGATTATAAAATCTCATTGTTGATCTCACCCGAAGGCAAGATCGGTTTAACTCACTCGTTGTTCAGTTTTCAAAGATCAATTCTCTTCATTCTTCATCGTCGCATCTCTCAGCGGCGACTTTAATAATGTATCACACTTGCTTGCTTTAGGTCAAGAGTTTTTTTAACTTTTTTTCAGAAGCTTTTCTCTCAACCGGTTTCTTACTCATTCCCCGTTCAAACGGGCGAGAATTAATGTATCATAATTCCGCCCTCTAAGTCAACACCTAAATAACTATTAATTTTAATGCAACTAATAAGGCAACACCTGGGAGACCCAGCATCATGACTGTACCAACTGTCATCGGGTTTAACGGAATATACAGTTCGCTGATGAGACCCGAGAAATTGATCACATATACCCCTAATGCGGACAGCACCAGGTGGGTCCCAAACTGAGTCAGCCATTGAAATCCGAGCTTTTTCCTAAAAATAATAAAAAGCAGTGCTGTCAGGGACAGCACCATAACCGCTGCTATAATGAGCTTCATTCTCCATCCTCCTTCTTAATAGTCCGACTTGTAACGCCGGATCTCCTCCCTGTACATCGCGGCTCCGTTCATATTCAGCTCTTTTGCCTGCTTCAGGTTGATCTGATATTTACGCTCGGCAGCTTCCAGCATGTATATCGCATAATCGATCTGGTCCTGCCCGGCCGCCTCCTGAAACAGCAGATGTGCGCGTTCCCACTCCAGCTGTGAATGCCGGACATCAAGATATGTCTCCCACATCTTTTCATGTTCTGCTTCTGGATGTTCGGCCCTTTTCTCCTCTTGCCTGCTCCATTTATTCCACCACATTAACGACAGCCCCCTCGATTCTGATCTGTACCGCCTGTACCATACATATCAGCTCAGGGACAAACTTAGAACTAAACGACACATGCCGTAGCTAAAAAACCATCAAAAAAAGGAGACTTCTCAACTGCCATTGTCACACGGCTGCGGAACACTCCTTAAAACAAAGAAGGGAGCCTCTCGGCCCCCTACTCTACAGCTTCCATATTACAGCTCTCGTCTGCCTTCCAGCGCTTTAGACAGCGTGATCTCATCTGCGTACTCCAGATCTCCGCCTACTGGCAGGCCTGCTGCAATACGCGTCACCCGCAGCTCGAAAGGACGAACCAGCCGGGAGATGTACATTGCTGTCGCTTCGCCTTCGATATTCGGATTCGTCGCGAGAATGAGCTCCTTGACCCGCTCGTCGCTAAGCCGCGTCAGCAGCTCCTTTAACCGGATCTCGTCCGGTCCGATGCCCTCCATCGGCGAGATGGCGCCATGCAGCACATGATAATAGCCGTCAAATTCCTTCGTGCGCTCCATGGCTACCAAGTCCTTGGCGTCCTGGACCACACAGATCACGGAAGCATCCCGCTTCTTATCCTGACAAATTCGGCAGGGGTCCGTATCCGTAATGTTACAGCACACGGAGCAGTAGTGCAGATTCCGCTTCACGCTGACCAGCGCTTTTGCGAAATCGATCACATCGTCTTCTTTCATATTTAGGACATGAAAAGCCAGGCGGGCGGCCGTTTTGGGCCCCACACCCGGCAAGCGAGTAAACGCCTCGATCAGCTTGGCGATCGGTTCGGGATAGTACAAAGTCGCAACGACTCCTTTTGGGCCTAGTAATTAAAACAAGCCCGGGATTTTCATACCGTTCGTGAATTTGCCCATATCATTGTTCGCCAGCTCATCCGCTTTAGCTAGCGCATCATTCACCGCAGTCAACACCAGGTCCTGCAGCATTTCTACATCATCAGGATCGACCGCTTCCGGTTTGATGGAAATGGATTGAACCTGCTTGTGACCAGAGACGGTTACTGTAACTACACCGCCGCCTGAAGTGCCTTCAACGGTTTTGGACGCGAGCTCCTCCTGGGCTTTCATCATTTGCTCCTGCATTTTTTTCACTTGCTTCATCATTTGGTTCATATTATTCATGATCATCTCTCCTTCAAATATAATTCCTAATCTTTTATAACAATGAGGTCTTCGCCAAAAAGCTGAATCGCCTCATCGATCCACGGGGTTTCTTGTGCTCCATCCTCTTCATGCTCCAGCTTCAGCTCTTCCGCCTGCGGCTTGCCTGCTCCCTCAACTGCTTCGCTCCAGTCACGCAGCATCATGGTCACCAAGCGGTGCGGTTTGCCCAGCTGTGATTCGAATACCCCTTCAATAACCTGCTTGTTCGCCGGCTTCTCAGTGGTTTCGCGATGAATGTTGTTCTTAAATGCAACGAGAATGTTGTCTTCCCATACGGATACCGGTTCTCCATCCATAAACCAGGCATGGACGGTAACCTTTTCCTCCTTCACACGCTGCAGAATTTGAGCCCACTGTCGCTGAACGGCGTTGAAGCTCTCCTGAGTGCGTGAAGCAATATACCGATCCATGTGCTGCGGGGTTTTCGCGGCTGAAGAGGCCCGGGGCGCGGGTGTTCGGACTGCAGGCTTGGACACTTCCCGTCCACCCTGTGCAGAAACTCCTTGCTGAAGCAGCTGCTCCAGCTTCTTCTCCACAGCAGCCAGCTGCCCCTTCAGACGCTCTACTTCTCCCGAAGGAGCCGCACCAGTCTCCTGAGTGCCTTGCCCACGACGGTCTGACACACTGCAGAGCTTCAGCAGCGCCACCTCAAACAGTGTCTGCGGCTGGGAAGCATACTTCATATCGCTCTGATAGCGATTTAGAGTATCGATGACCGCAAAAAGCTCCTCTTTAGAGAATGCATCGGCCATTTCCTTGAAATCCTCCGGATTCAGGATCCGGTCTGTCATCTGGTCCGCCTGAGGGACCATCTTGATCATGAGCAAATCGCGGAAATAGTATAGCAAATTCTCCATGCACTTGTCCGCACTCTTGCCCTCCTGCATAAGCTGCTCCACCTGCTCCAGCACAGCCCCGGGCTCATTATTGCGAACGGCACGGGCCAGACGCCCAAACTGCTCCGAGGCCATACCGCCGGTCATTTCCATAACCTGCTGATAGGATACATGTCCCCCGGTAAAAGATGCAATCTGGTCCAAAATGCTCAGCGCATCGCGCATACCACCATCCGAAAGACGCGCAATGTATTGAAGGGCCTCAGCATCCGCTGTAATGCCTTCTTCTTTACTGATCTGCGCCAAACGTTCCTTCTGTTCCTCCAGGGAAACACGCCGAAAATCAAACCGCTGGCACCTTGAAATAATAGTCGCCGGCAGTCTGTGGGGCTCCGTGGTTGCCAGAATGAACATAACATGCTCCGGAGGCTCCTCCAGCGTCTTCAGCAAAGCGTTAAATGCCTCTGTTGTGAGCATGTGTACTTCATCAATAATATAAACCTTGCGGCGAACCTCAGTGGGAGCATATTTCACTTTTTCCCTGAGGTCCCTGATCTCTTCAACTCCCCGGTTGGAAGCAGCATCGATCTCCTGTACGTCCATTACCGCACCGGACGTAATCCGCCGGCAGGCTTCACATTGGTTACAAGGCTCCTCCGCCGGACCTTTTTCACAGTTCACGGCTTTGGCCAGAATCTTGGCGGCACTGGTCTTCCCCGTACCCCGCGGACCGCTGAACAGGTAGGCATGGGAGACCCGCTGTTCACGGATCGCGTTCTGTAGAGTCTGGATAATATGCTGCTGTCCCACCATGTCTCCAAAAGACTGCGGTCTCCAGGCACGATATAACGCAATATGTTCCACTACGCTTAACCTTCTTTCAACTTCCGCCTTCTACGGTGTGCAGGCCGTTTATCACCTGCATCCCTGTACTTATTATACTACATTTCCATCCAATTTCCTTCGCTTTCCGCAAAACCTTTAGGGCTTCTTGACTTTCAAGCCATCAAAAAAAGCGCCCCTGTCACATCGACAGAAACGCTTCTCGCAGTCGGTATTATGTATACCGTGCACCTGTTATTGATAATTGCGATCCGAGCGGCCACCCTGAGCTACAACTCGGGCTAGGCTACCCTCCGGCACAAGAGCGCTCCTGCTTATGGCTGCTTCCTTCCGGACCTGACCAGGTTCACAGGTGCTCATTGCGGAGGACCCAGCCGTCAACATCGAGCTCAGGGACCAGCCTCACATCGACAATACCTCTAACAGGAATTCAACCTCGCTACAGCGGATTGCGAGTTACAGGGCACCGCTACCTCCCCGTCTAGCACGGCGAAATTAAGTATAGCGCATGCCTGTCCAAAATGCAACCGAAGGCAAAATTTGCACTACCGTCCGCCGTCTCTTGGGCGAACAGCCTTCATTTATGACATTGACCTGACATGAAGACTGTACAGCAGCTATCAAAGACACCCGCCCTATTCCACCACGCGCCAGAAGGTGTGCGCGGTGGCCATATAAAACGGCTGTTTCCGAAAGAGAGAATGGACTCTCTTCAGAAACAGCCGTTGAATAATTACATACCGTATTTCTTCTTGAAGCGATCGACACGACCGCCGGCATCCAGGAATTTCTGCTTTCCTGTGAAGAATGGATGGCAGCTGGAGCAGATCTCTACGCGAAGGTCAGGCTTAACAGAACCTGTTTCAAACGTATTACCGCAAGCGCAAGTTACCGTAGTAACATGATATTTCGGTTGAATATCTTGTTTCATTAGACTTTCACCTTCTTTCCGCCCTGAGCCTCATGCGGGCACAGAGTAAATGGACACATAATCGGATTATAGCATACTACTCGTCTATATGCAATACATCTAATCCATTCATGTGGTATGGATGAGAGCATCGTCCTCAGAGATCAGCGGGAGGATAAAGGACGCTTGGCACGGCGCAGGTTCTCCGGCGGCACATGAGTATACGACCCGATCACGACATCCGGCAGCTCCTCCTGAAAAATCTCGATCGCCTGCTTCATCCCCAAAATATCTCCGCGAGCAGGAGGAATCAGCTCCAGATAGCTCTCTGGATCAATATTCAGATTGCGCAGCTGAATCAGACGCAGCCCGGTACGGCGCGCAAATTCCACCATCGCCTCCACCTCTTCCTCCCGATCTGTGACACCCGGGAATATAAGATAGTTGATCGAGGTGTATACTCCTTGGTCTGTAGCATATTTCAAGGACTTCTCTACATGGGACAGATTGTAGCCGCGCGGTTTGTAGTACGCATTATAATGATCATCCAGCGCACTGATCGTGCTGACCCGCATCAAATCAAGGCCAGCATCTACGATTCCCCGGATATGATCTGTAAGCCCGGCATTCGTATTGATATTAATGTAGCCCATATCCGTTATGGAGCGCACCTCACGCATGGCTTCAATAATAATCTTGGCTTGAGTAGAAGGCTCTCCCTCGCACCCTTGGCCAAAGCTGATGATCGACTCCGGCGTCTTCAGATGCTCCAGCATGATCTGCACCAGCTCATCGGTACGGGGACGGAAGTTCATCCGCGTCTGCGGAGCTACGAACCCGCTGTCATCCGGCTGCTCCGAAATACACCCGAAGCATCCGGCATTGCAGGAATACGAAACCGGCACCGCGCCCTCCCATCGGTTCAGGAAGGTATTCGAGGCAGTGAGACACTCATAACCCAGCGCGCAATTGGAGAGATGCTGATATAAACGGTTCTCGGGGTATTTCTCCGTCAGCTTCTTTACCCCCAGCTCCAGTTCCTCCACATCACAGTTCATAGGATTCCATTTCTCAGGGTCATCGCTTAACCTGGCCGCGGTATAGAATGCTCCGTCTTTCCACACTACCGCAGAGTATCCGAACAGAGGCAGCTTATATTCCTTATCTGTCTTCATATAGCCGGGAATACACAGCCGGGTAAACCCTTGCGGCAAAAGGGCGCCGACCGCCGTTTGTCCAATTGGCAGAGCCTTCATGTCTCCCGTAGCCGGATCCATGCCAATGGCACGGGTATTCGGCAGGCCGACCAGCGTAGCTCCTTCCGGCAACGGAATCAGCTCTTCTTCTAGAATTTCTACATACATCTCGCCGCTGCGGGCAAGTCCAAACCACTCTTGATGATCAAAGACGTTGCCCTGTTCATCTGCATACACCAAATACATGTTGTTCTCCTGTTCTTTTCGTGAATTTGGGATTATAGCGAAAGGGCCTTAGCTTTGGGAAGCTGATGCTGCGGACGGACGGGAGGTCCGTCTCGGCGCCGAGGTGCCGGAGGAAGAGCCGCCGCTACCGCCGGAGGAAGCTCCCGAAGCACTGACATCAAAGGAAGCCAAGAATTCGGCATTGGTTTTGCTGTCCCGCATTTTTTTGAGGAAGCCTTCCACAAAGTCTGCACTATCATTCATATTCTTGCGAATCGACCAGATCGTATCAAGCTCCTCTTTGCTCAGGAGCACTTCCTCCCGGCGCGTTCCGGAGCGACGAATGTCGATCGCTGGAAATATGCGGCGTTCTGCAAATTTACGGTCCAGATGCAGCTCCATATTACCGGTGCCCTTAAATTCTTCGTAAATAATATCATCCATTCTGGAGCCGGTATCCACCAGCGCAGTAGCCAGGATCGTCAGGCTGCCGCCTTCCTCCACGTTACGGGCTGAGCCAAAAAACCGCTTCGGCCGATGAAAGGCCGCCGGATCAATACCACCGCTCAATGTACGTCCCGAAGGAGGAATGACCAGATTGTAGGCACGCGCCAATCGTGTGATGCTGTCCAGCAAGATCACTACGTCTTTTTTGTGCTCGACCAGTCTTAATGCCCGCTCCAGCACCAGTTCAGCCACCTTGATGTGGTTCTCAGGCAGCTCATCAAAGGTGGAGGCTACGACTTCACCCTTCACCGAGCGCTGCATGTCCGTCACTTCTTCAGGACGTTCATCGATCAGGAGCACAAACAGTTCAATATCGGGATGGTTGGTTGAGATACTGTTAGCCAATTCTTTCAAGAGGAGAGTCTTTCCTGCTTTGGGCGGAGCCACAATCAAACCGCGTTGTCCCAGGCCAACAGGCGCCAGCAAATCCATAATTCGGGTGGACAACTGATTAGGGGATGTTTCCAGAACCAGCTTATCTTGCGGATAAAGAGGAGTTAAGGCTGGGAAGTGCAGCCGTTCTGCGGCAACTGCCGGGTTCTCGCCATTGACCGCGTTAACCTGCAGCAGCCCGAAATATCTTTCATTCTCTTTCGGCGTCCGGCATTTGCCGGATACCAGGTCTCCGGTTCTCAGATCAAATTTGCGGATCTGCGACGCTGAAATATAAATATCCTCGGTGCTTGGAAGATAGTTGATCGGCCGCAGAAAGCCATAGCCCTCCGGCAGCACCTCGAGTACGCCTTCCATAAACATCAGGCCGCTTTGTTCAGCCTGCGCGCGGAGTATTGCAAAAATCAGTTCTTTTTTCTTCAGTTGACCGTAGTACGGGATTTGATGCTTCTTGGCCAGCTTGTAAAGGTCGGTCAGCTTCATTCCTTCCAAGTCGGATATCTGTAGATCCATTCCATAACCACCTATTCCATTGTGTTCTCAATATACATTGCTTCTATACTAAATCTATCATTCTATGAGGATATCACTAGATAAGGATTACCCAATCTGGAGGGAGATATGCAGACATAAAAGGTTTTTATGGAATATATTTCATTCCTCCTTCCACGATACCTGCTACTCTCAGCCTCTGAGGGTAATCCTTACCATGAACCCGCTATTCAGTTTCCCGCCATACGTCAGCGCCAAGCTGCCGGAGATTCGTGACCAAATGGTCATACCCCCGGTCGATAAACTCGACACCGGTAATTTCTGTTACCCCTTCGGACACCGTGAGTCCGGCAATGACTAGCGCCGCACCGGCACGCAAATCAGCAGCCTTCACCTTTGCTGCGTTCAAGGCCGAGCCCTCCACGATGGCAGAGCGGCCTTCAACGCGAATCTTCGCGCCCATGCGAATCAGCTCCGGCACATGCTTAAACCGGCTGCTGTATATAAAATCACTGAGGACGCTTACGCCGTCAGCCTGTGTCAGCAGGCTCGTCATCGGTGACTGCAAATCCGTAGGAAATCCAGGATACACAAGAGCCTTGACGTCTACATGCTCATAACGATCCTTGCCGATGACCCGGATGCTTTCATCATGCTCCTGAATGCCGACGCCCATCTCGATCAGCTTCGCGGTTAGAGCCTCCAGATGCTTCGGAATGACGTTATCCACCAGCACATTTCCGCGCGTGGCTGCTGCTGCAATCATATAGGTCCCTGCTTGAATCCGGTCCGGTATAATAGAATGCCTGCAGCCATGCAGCGAGGACACGCCTTCAATCCGGATTGTCTCTGTGCCCGCTCCTTTAATGACGGCTCCCATGGAATTTAACAATGTTGCTACGTCTATAATTTCAGGCTCTTTGGCCGCATTTTCAATCGTTGTGGAGCCTTTGGCCTTAGCAGCCGCCAGCATGATATTTATGGTTGCCCCAACACTGCTCACGTCCAGGTAAATCTTAGCGCCGCGCAGCTCCTTGGCGTGCAGGTGAATGGCACCGTGCTCATTGGTTACGGTTGCACCCAGCGCTTCAAAGCCCTTGATATGCTGATCAATAGGACGGGGCTCAAAGTTACAGCCGCCCGGCAGACCGATGACAGCCTCATTGAAACGACCCAGCATCGCACCCATCATGTAATAGGAAGCTCTCAGCTTCTTGACAGGCCCGTTGGGCATCGGTATGGACTTAATATCAGAAGGGTTGATGTTCATCTGTTGACCGTCCCAGGATACCTGTCCGCCCAAGGCTTCCAGGATTTCCGCGTAAACGGCAACATCACTAAGTAAAGGCAGATTATCCAGCACGACTTCACTATCCGCCAGGATGGCGGCAGGAATCAAAGCAATTGCACTGTTCTTGGCACCACTGATGGTTACAGTGCCCTGCAGCGGGCGTCCACCGCTGATCATCAATTTTTCCATATGCTTAAGGGTCCCCCTAGATCACATTGCTGCATAAATGGGTCTGATCGCCAACCAGCATGGCGTAAATTGCAGAAGATTGTCACACCTGATTAAAATGGAAAAACACCGGCAAGCGGTGTGAGATTCCAATAAAGACAAGTATTAAAGCAGACGGCCCGGTGGGCCGCCGCTTGATATTACTAAAGCTTACTCATTAAGCCTTGTTGTTGGATCCAAACTCACGCATTTTGCCAATGACGGTTTGCTTGATTGCTTCACGGCCTGGCTTCAGGAATACGCGTGGGTCATAAGCTTCCGGCTTGTCAGCAAGCACCTCACGAACGACCTTGCTGAAGGAGATCTGGTTCTCGGTGTTTACGTTGATTTTGGACGTACCCAGGGAGATGGCCTTCTTAATGTCATGAGTAGGAATGCCTGTCCCGCCATGAAGCACGAGCGGAAGGTTCACAGCATCACGAATTTCTTCCATCTCTTTAAAGCCCAGGTTAGGCTCGCCTTTGTAAGGTCCGTGTACAGATCCAAGAGCCGGCGCCAGCGTGTCGATACCGGTTTCGTTAACGATCCGTACGCAGTCGTCCAGCTTCGCATACATAACGTCACCAATAACGTCATCTTCTTGACCGCCAACCATGCCGACTTCTGCTTCAACAGAAACGCCTTTGGCATGTGCGTACTCTACAACTTCCTTCGTAGTAGCAATGTTCTGGTCAATCGGGCTGTGGGAATCGTCAATCATAACGGAAGTGAAGCCAGCATCAATCGCTGCTTTACACTTCTCCACACTGGAGCCGTGGTCGAGGTGAATGGCAACCGGAACGGTAACCTTCAGGTCCTCCATCAAACCTTGAACCATCTTCACGACGGTGTTGAACCCGCCCATATAACGTGCCGCACCTTCAGAAACACCCAGAATGACCGGGGATTGCTCTTCCTGTGCTGCCTCGAGAATAGCATGAGTCCACTCCAGATTGTTAATGTTGTACTGGCCCACGGCGTACTTTCCTTCAAGGGCGTTGTTAAGCATGTCTTTCATTGATACTAATGGCATGGTCCATCCTCCTATTGTAGGTATATCTAATATATAGCCGAAGTTCGCATACACATCGTATTATACCACATTGAAGAATAAATACTAACTCCCCAAATGGTGAAAATCGGGCCTGCATGATGGTAAAAATAATGCTGTCCGCGCGCCTCGCTCCAAACCACCTGAGGAAGCAAGCATTCTGCTACATCGCTTTGGTGCGCAGCTGCATATTCACAGCCATTCGCATTTCATCAATATCAAAAGGCTTCGTAAAATGCATTAAAGCGCCAAGATCGGTCGCTTCCTTGATCATATCCAGTTCCCCGTAGGCGGTCATCATAATGACCTTGATCTCGGGATTCATCTGCTTGATGTGCTTCAGTATTTCAAGACCGTCCATGCCGGGAATTTTCATATCCAGCAGCACCAGGTCAGGAACCTGACTCTTCACAATGTCGAGCGCAATGCGGCCATTGGCAGCCTGAAAGGTCTCGTACCCTTCGCTGCTGAACACCTCCATTAAAAGAATACGGATTCCATTTTGATCATCGACGATCAGGACCTTGTGTTTAATCATGTAACACCTTCCCATTCTGTTTCATGTTTGGCTTATCGACGAACCGGCACTCCCCCTGAACTTTCCGGAACATACTGCATGGTCCTAACAGTATTCGCCCGGAGAAGGTGGAAATCCTGCATTTTAACCAAAAAACACCAAGAAAAATAAGGCTTCACAGAAGGAAACGCTCTCATAGCTTACGCAATGCTGACAGATATTTATATATAAAAAAGCCCCCCATACACGGGAGGCTTACATGTTATGACGAATGCTTCAAGGATGCTTTAACAAATTCACGGAACAGCGGCTGTGGACGGTTCGGACGGGAGGTAAACTCCGGATGGAACTGAACAGCCAGGAACCATGGATGGTCTGGAAGCTCAACAATCTCCACCAATCTTCCGTCCGGCGACGTGCCGGAGAAACGGAAGCCGGCCTTTTCCATAGCCTCGCGATATTGATTGTTGAACTCATACCGGTGACGGTGTCTCTCGTAGACGAGCTCATCCTGGTAGCAGGCTTCAGCCAGCGAGCCGGGAACCAGCTTGCAAGGGTACAGTCCCAAACGCATGGTGCCGCCAAGATCCTCAATATCCTTCTGCTCTGGAAGCAGGTCAATGACCGGATATTCCGAAGCCGGGTTAATCTCGGAGCTGTTCGCGCCTTCCATGCCTGCCATCGAGCGAGCATATTCGATGACCGACACCTGCATACCCAGGCAGATGCCGAAGAATGGAATATGGTTTTCCCGCGCATAGCGGATGGCTGAGATTTTGCCCTCGATGCCGCGGTCACCGAAACCGCCGGGAACGAGAATACCGCCTATGCCGCCCAGCATGTCCTTCACGTTCTGATCGGTAATCTCCTCGGCGTTCACCCAGCGGATCTTCACTTCCGCGTTGGCGTCAAAGCCAGCATGGGACAGCGATTCAACCACACTCAAGTAAGCATCATGAAGCGCGACATACTTGCCGACAATCGCAATTTCAACGGTCTTCTCCAGCTTGGACACGCGGTCAACCAAGGCCTCCCACTCCGTCATATCGGGCTCTGGAGTATCCAGCTTCAGATGGTTGACTACGATTTCGTCGAGGCCTTCCTGACGAAGGTTCAGCGGAACCTCATACAGGGTTGAGGCATCGCGGCATTCCACGACTGCATTGGCATCAATGTCACAGAACAGGGCAATCTTCGCCTTCATTTCAGTGGAGAGCTCGTGCTCGGTACGGCATACAATCACATTCGGCTGGATGCCGATGCTGCGCAGCTCCTTCACGCTGTGCTGGGTCGGCTTGGTCTTCACCTCGCCGGCAGCCTTGATGTAAGGAATGAGCGTTACATGAATGTACATGACATTATCGCGCCCTACCTCGCTCTTGATCTGACGAATGGCTTCCAGGAATGGAAGGCTTTCGATGTCGCCTACCGTGCCGCCGATTTCAGTAATGACAACGTCAGAGCCCGCTTCACGGCCCGCGCGGAATACGCGCTCCTTAATTTCATTCGTAATATGAGGGATAACCTGCACCGTGCCGCCCAAATATTCTCCGCGCCGTTCCTTGCTGATCACAGAGGAATACACTTTACCGGTGGTCACATTGCTGTTCTTCGACAGGTTAATGTCAATGAACCGCTCGTAGTGACCCAGATCGAGGTCCGTTTCGGCGCCGTCATCCGTAACAAACACCTCACCGTGCTGGTAAGGGCTCATGGTGCCGGGATCTATGTTAATGTAAGGATCAAATTTCTGGATCGTCACCTTCAGCCCTCGGTTCTTCAGCAGTCTGCCTAGCGAAGCGGCCGTAATTCCTTTGCCCAGGGAAGACACGACCCCGCCCGTTACGAAAATGTACTTTGTCACAGTAATACCCTCCTAAATAAATTCGAAAAATCAGGCGACATATGATGTTTATGGTAACCCTATTCCTAGAGATTCATCATCAAAAGGACATAAAAATAAACGGTGCCCGCTTTACGGATAAAGCGAGCCGACCGATTTCTCATCTCATCATTTCTTCGTGAAATGACCTCTTTCACCACTAAAAAAACCCAATAAAAACAAAAAAAGTGACCCGCAGTACGGGGCACTTCAATTCTCACTTATAAACCTTGATCATAAGCCCAAGCAATAGTTTACTCCGCGGCTGCTCTCCTTGTCAAGAGAGGAAGAAGGCTTAAATCTCTGAACAAGCGCAGGGCGCAGCGAGGGAGAAAGAACGAGGCTGCAGGCAGCCCTACAGGTCGTCCTCGTCCAGGTCGTCGTCCTCGGAATCGCTCTCTTCCTCTTCGTCCTGGGAATCCTCATCGTCCAGATCCTCATCGTCCAGCTCGACGTCCTCATCCACCTCATCCTCGGAATGATCCTCATCGCCGTACATATCATCCTCGTCATCATCGTGGTCATCTTCATCTGCGCTATCGTAATCTTCATCAGATTCATCACCGCTGTAGGTATCTTCCTCCTCGGTGAAATCATCCTCCAGATCATCATCTTCATCATTGATAATACGCGGACGCTTCGCATTGGCTACTGGATCATCAGAACGCTCCAGCGGATACCAGCGCTTCAAGCCCCACAGGTTCGTGCCCACACAAGCAAAACGACCATCAATGTTAATTTCTGTATATAACTGGGCAATCGTTTCGTTAATTTCTTCTTCGGTGAAGCCGCGAAGCTTAGCGACCTCATTCATTAAGTCACGGTAATAGTACGGCGTATTTGCCGCCTTTAATACCATAAAAGCCAGGTCAACCATGGGAACCTCATGGATTTTTTCCGGGTCGATTTTTAAATTGAGCGGATTACTCACTAACGACACTTCCTCTCATGCAATCTTCGCTTTGCACTGCCATGATTTCAAACATATCCATAACAAACCTAAGTAAAACCTATTTGCTGTCAAAAATCAAGTTTTTATCATGCTGCTCAGCACAGGCTTTTACGAAAAAAGAGAAGGCAGCCTCCGCGATGAAGCCATAAGAAAAAGCGAAGAGCAGGCTGCTCTCCGCTTTCCGACTGTATCCGCCCCAAGGATGAACTCCTTGCTGGATGGTGAGAGAGCGCGTGAGCTCTCTCCACTTATCTTATGTTTCAGGTCAGCATTTGACACGGCCTACACGCCTATTTGAAACAAAAAAGGCTCTCTCCCATTCCGGCTAACGGGATAGCTCATACAATACTGAAGCAACGGTTGATCCGAAAAGGGGGATGCCTGGCATGAATTTCACCCGGATCGTACACACACTGCACCCGCCGTGTCATGGCGACAGGCTTCAGCAGCAAAACACCCGGCATATCCTGACATTTCATGACCCCGGGCTGTATGCAGCACTGCGGCAGCAATGGCTCACCTCAGCACGCGCGGGAGCTGCTTCGCGGGTCCTCTGGGCTCCACTTGCCCAATGCATCATCGCTCCTTCACCACTAGCAGAGCAAATCGAGAAAAAGTGGCGTCATGAGGCTGTCACGGAAGAAGACAGCACTATTCATCTCAGCGGCTTATCCAGCCGTACGGGAGGAGGACCCGGCATTCCATGGGGCGTAAAAGCCATCAAAGCTCCACAGGCCTGGTCTATATCGACGGGATACGGCATCAAGGTCGGCGTCATCGATACCGGCATTGATGTTGGCCATCCCGATTTGCAGCACTCTCTCGGACGGGGGATCAATCTCGTTCACCGGGGCTTGCCGCCCTTTGATGATAACGGGCACGGAACCCATATCTCCGGAACGATCGCTGCCGCAAACAGCACTCGGGGTATGATAGGCGTTGCCCCCAGATCCATCATCTATCCGGTAAAGGCATTCGATGCCAATGGCTCGGCCTATGTATCAGACATCATCGCCGGAATTGACTGGTGTGTCCGGTCAGGGGCAGATCTGATTAATATGAGCTTCGGAATGCAGACCCGCAGCCGGTCTCTGCTGGATATTGTCAACCGAGCAGGCCAGGCTGGCATCGTCGTGGTCGCTTCCTCCGGCAATGACGGCAAACGCCGCGCCATCGACTACCCTGCACGCTACCCCCAGACGATCTCCGTAGGTGCCACAGACCGCAAGCGAAAAATCGCCTCCTTCAGCAACCGCGGCCAGTACGTCGACATCTATGCTCCCGGAGACAAGATTATGTCTGCCTGGCTGCATGGCAAGTACCATGAAATGAGCGGCACCTCCATGGCAACCTCTCATGTGAGCGGTACCATAGCCCTCTTGCTCGCCCAAAGGCCTGGCTTGAAGCCGGCCGCGATTAAAGCGCTGCTCCAGCGAACCGCGGTTCCGCTCCGTCTGCAGCGGGGCATTTCCTCCTCTGAAGGAGAGATCCATACACTAAAATTCATACGCGAAGGCCTGAGAGGCTGAGCCGCTGATGTTCCATGAAGCCATAAGACATGAAGCAGCATATTGTGACACCCTAACCCAAACAGCCGCCTCTACCGAAAGAGAGGGCGGCTGTGATTTCAAATCTTGTGATCCATCTGTGCAGCAGTGACTACATACGCTCCGGCGCCGAAACACCCATCAAGCGCAGTACGTTTGCAATCGTAATGCGGACCGCTGACAGCAGGGCAAACCGGGCCTGCGTCTGATCCTGCTCCTCTGTAATGACACGCTCTGCCTTGTAGTAGCTGTGGAACAGGGAGGAGAGCTCGTAGACATAACGGATCAGCCGATGCGGCGCATAATGGTCAGCAGCGGCAGCTACCTCCTGCGGGAGCTCACCGATTTTGCGAAGCAGATCATACTCATGCTCGGTCGTAAGCAGGCTCAGGTTCACTTCAGACAGCGGCAGCAGTGCAATAGCCTGCTCCTCTGCCTGACGGAAGACGCTGCAAATCCGCGCATGGGCGTACTGGACATAGAACACCGGGTTCTCATTCGAAGTGGAAACCGCAAGGTCCATGTCAAAGTCGAGATGGGAATCCATGCTTCGCATGGTGAAGAAGTAGCGGATCGCATCCACGCCGACCTCATCCATCAAATCCTCCATGGTCACGGCTTTGCCGGTACGCTTGGACATTTTGACCTTCTCGCCGTTCTGGAACAGGCTGACCATCTGGGCAATCAGCACGGTCAGCTTGGCAGGATCATTGCCAAGAGCCTCCATTGCGGCCTTCATGCGCGGTACATACCCGTGATGATCCGCTCCCCAGATGTTAATCATCTCATCGTAGCCGCGCTCATATTTGTTGAGGTGGTAGGCGATATCCGGGGTCAGATAGGTGTAGGAGCCGTCATTTTTCACCAAAACGCGGTCCTTGTCGTCACCATAATCCGTGGTGCGTAGCCAGGTTGCTCCCTCCTGCTCATAGCTTTGTCCCTTCTGATCCAGCGCTTCCAGCGCTTTCATAACGAGACCGTTCTCGTACAGGGAGGTTTCGCTGAACCATTCGTCAAAATTCACCCGGAAACGAGCCAGGTCGCGCTTGATCTTGCCAAGCTCCTTCTGAAGGCCGTAGGTCCGGAAAAAGGCAGTCCGCTCGCCTGGTGTCAGGGACAGCAGAGAGTCTCCTTTTTCAGCTACCAGCTCCTTGGCGAAGCCCTTGATGTCCTCACCGTGGTATCCGTCCTCCGGCATTTCAGCCGGCTGGCCCAGCTCCTGAAGATAACGGGCCTCAATGGATTTGCACAGATTCATAACCTGATTGCCCGCATCATTAATGTAGTACTCCCGGGTCACTTCATGTCCGGCAAAATCCAGCACGTTACAGAGCGCATCGCCCACAGCAGCTCCCCGGGCATGTCCAAGGTGAAGGCTTCCGGTGGGATTGGCACTTACAAACTCCATTTGAATGCGGCGGCTGTCGCCGCGGCTCACGCGGCCATAATTCTCGCCCTGCTCCTGCACGAGGCCAATGACCGGATACAGGTAGCTCTTGTTGAGCGTGAAGTTGATGAAGCCGGGTCCGGCAATCTCTGCCTTCTCAATGGATGCCTTGCCTGTCTCCAGATGGGCTACAATATCCTCGGCAATCTGACGCGGGTTCTTCTTGGCAATACGGGTCAGCTGCATCGCTGCGTTCGTGGCGAGATCGCCATGGGATTTATCCTTGGGCACCTCCAGCGTAATCGCCGGCAGCTCCTCGCGGGTAACCAGGCCGGCCGTGACTGCCGCATCCGCGACCGCCTCTGCAACGAGCTGGTGAATGTGGTCAAGTGGATTCATATTCATGCTTCCTGTGCCTCCTGAATAGTCAAACTGATTGCAAAATGTCCTGAGCATTCTTCAAATACATATAAATCATATTCCCAGGCTGCGCGGCCGGACATTCCCTCCAGCTGAAGCTCCATGCGCTGGGTATGCGTTGAAAGCTGAAAGGAAGTGAACGGAGATCGGTAATACCCGGGCATCTGCTGCCCGAGCCGAAACGCCTGCTCCGACTGCACTTCACCGTGGCGGATAATCTTGAACTCGTCCGGCGACAGCTTCACGGTCGCCCGTGTACTGCCCTGGTGCGGACCGAGCTTCGGCTCCTCGTAACGGACGTATAGAGCCTGTCCTTTGGCAAACACCTCTGCCGACAGCTCCTGCACCGTACGCTCACCCTCATGCTGACTGGAAAGCGTAATGACGGTTTGTATGCGGTGTGACATGATGCGCCCCTTTCCTTACCTATTGTACTACTATATCCAGTATAGAGCGCCAATTCAATTCTCATTTTCAAAAGCAGCCTGATCCGTGGTCAAGGATCAGGCTGCTGTTGTTTACAGCGGCAAAAGCGCTACAGTATCCCGCTTCTCCAGCTCGGCCACCATGTCACTCCAGGCCTGCGGCTTCTGCGGCAGCACCGCATAGTACCGCTTCAGGAAGCTTGCGATCAGCTCTGCCGGGAGCGTGTCCAGTGCATCGTCCGTCGGCATGAAGCAGAAGTCCAGCCCGCTGACGGCCTCCCCGTCGTTATTCCAGGACGGATGCACATACGCCAGATCTGTCCGCTTGTATCCCAGATGTGAGAGCACCTCGCGGCGCACGAACGGATCCATCGGCTTGACGCCGCCAAATGCGTGATCCTCTACGCGGTACGGATCGTATATTTCTGCGAACATGCCCAGCAGCTCCTGACCGCCGTTTCCTTGGGCCAGTGACATCAGGTCCTTCATTCGATTCTGTGCCAGGAAGCGGCCAATGGACAGCCCTTCGCGGCCGATAATGGTGAAGTCTGTCATAGCGACATTCCAGTCCTCGTAGTAGCGGTACTCTGTCGTGCCTACGACCTCCCCTTCATGCAGCGCCACGAATACGCGAATGCCAGGGTCCTCCAGCGGCTCCTTCCACAGGCTGTATTCCAGCACCTCCTCCGGTGGGAATACCTCCTTCATCAGGTCGTGCATTTTGCAAAACAGCGGGTCCTCAATATGGGTAATACGGATATATTCCATCATGCGTTAAGCCTCCTCTATGGATGGTTTATGTATCTTATGCCTTCAGCCCGTCAGCTCTTAAACGGGTTCTTCCATTCCATTAACACGGCGTACCCGCAGGATTCCTCATCCTCCAGATAATCTGCAGCAATGCCGGCCGGAGTCCGTCCGCACCGCAGCAAAAAGGTGATGACCGGGTCCTTGATTCGCCCCGACACCACTTCATCGACGTACTGGGCAGCCGTCAAGTCTGCGGCATGCTCCTGATAGCCCGGCATCCGCCCGCCGCCGAGCAGGCGGTTCAGGTCCAGCTCCACGGTAACATGATACAGCGCCTGCAGCAGCCATTTGCCGAGACCGAGCTTGCGAAATCTGGGCCGTACACAAATGTCGGCGATATACAGTGTATTGCCTTCACGGCAATGGGTCCGGATATAGCCATGATCCGTGACCTGGCTCCAGGAGCGAGGAGCTTCCCCAGGCTTCTCGTTCACAATGAGGGACGTGATGGACCCCGCCAGAACGCCGTCCACCTCTACACAAAGCGCCCCTTCGGGAAAGAGCTCCACATGGTTGTGGAGCTGCTCCTCATTCCACCACTGCTCCGCCGGATACGGCGGCGGAAAGGCCTCAGACTGGATCACAATCAGTTCTTCAAAATCCTCCGGCGTATAGCTTCGGATCAAAGCCGGAACGGGTGTACTGCTGTCAAACACATAAAAGGCTTGACGGTAAGCTGGTTGTGGCATCGTACACTGCACCTCCTGAGCGTGATGAGTATGAGCTTACTATCATGCAATAAAAGCTATTCCCAATCCGGGTAAAGATCCGTTCGGCGATCGCGCCAGGTCGTCACCGACCCTTTTTCCCGCACCTGGTACAGCAGCTCCAGATCCAGATCTGCGGTAATGATCATATCGTTGTTTAGCTCGCCCTCGGCCAGCAGACCCTGCGGCGGGAACGGAATATCATTCGGCGTAATCACGGCAGCCTGGCCGAAATTGGCACGCATTAAATCTACCGTAGGCAGTGATCCCACCGTGCCTGTCAGCACGACATAGACCTGGTTCTCGATCGCGCGGGCGTGGCTCGTATAGCGAACACGGTGGAAGCCATGCCGATCATCAGTACAGGACGGACAGAAGATGACATCAGCCCCCTTCGCTTTCGCCATCCGTACAATTTCCGGGAATTCAATGTCGTAGCAGGTCAGCATCGCAATGGTTCCTTTTTCCGTCTGAAATACCTGCAGTCCCTCGCCTGCACCCATATTCCAGCCCGTCACCTCGGACGGAGTAATATGAAGCTTCGCCTGCTCAGCCACCCTGCCATCAGGGTAGAACAGGTGAGCGACATTGTACAGCCTGCCCTCGCGGCGGATGACATGGGTTCCTCCGATAATGTGAATTCCATATTTCTGCGCGAAGCCCTGAAACAGCTCCCGGTAGCGCTCCGTGAAGCCTGGCAGGTCATTGATGCTCAGTGCCTGGCCCTGCTCATCGCCAATGGACATCAGCTGCGTGGTAAAGAATTCGGGAAACAGGACAAAATCAGCCTCAAATTCCTCAGCAGTCCGTATATAATGCTCGCACTGGGCAGCAAACTCCTCAAAGGAGGAGATGGTATGTAAATGATATTGAACGGCGGATACACGAAATTTCATAGTGCGCCTCCTTGGGTCTAATGGATTCAGATGTCTTCATTATAGCAATTTCCGCCCTGACCCACGCAAGTTTCCTATCAATGAAAAAAACCAGGCCCCTTCCTTATTCAGCTTGAATCGCTGAATAAGGAAAGGCTTGGTTTTATGAATAAAAGCCTGCGCCTAGCGCACGAATCCGAGCAGCATTTCGCGGATCAGCTTCGCGGCCACAATCTGCGTCTGCTCGCTAGGATCATAAATCGGAGCGACCTCCACCAGGTCACAGCCCACAACGTTCACATCGGAGTTCGCGATCAGGTGCACGGCCTCCAGCAGCTCCTTGGAGGTGATGCCGCCCGCTTCAGCCGTACCGGTGCCCGGCGCAGCCGATGGATCGAGCACGTCAATATCAATGGTCACGTACACGGGACGATTGCCCATGGAAGGCAATGCTTCCTTCAAGGGCTTGGCCACCTCGAACGGATGGAAGTTAATATGCTCACGTCCGTACTGAAACTCTTCACGCGATCCGGAACGAATGCCGAATTGATAAATGCTGCTGCCGCCCATCATCTCGGCCGCCTTGCGTACCGGTGTGGAGTGAGACAGCGGCTCACCCTCATAATGCTCCCGCAGGTCTGCGTGGGCATCAATATGGATGAGAATCAGGTCGGGATATTTCGCGTACATCTTCTGGATGATCGGCCAGGTTACGAGATGCTCGCCGCCGAGACCGACCGGAAACTTGCCGTCATCCAGCAGCTTGCCGATGTAATCTCCAATGACGTCAAGGCTGCGTGCTGCATTGCCGAAGGGCAGCATCAGGTCCCCTGCGTCAAAATAGGTCATGTCCTCGATGCTCTTGTCCAGATAAGGGCTGTACTCCTCCAGGCCGACCGAGGCCTGACGGATTCGCGCCGGGCCGAAGCGGGAGCCGGGACGGTAGCTGACGGTAAAGTCCATCGGCATCCCGTAGATCACCGCTTTGGAGGCCTCATAGTTATCGGAGCTCAAAATAAACACATTGCCGGAATATCCTTGTTCCAGTTTCATTCGCTGTGTGCTCCTCTCCTATTTCACCAGGTCTTCCACAAATTTAGGCAGAACGAATGCCGCCTTGTGCAGGCGAGGTGAATAGTACCTGGTATCCAGCTCAGCAATACTGGACTCGTCCACTTCCAGCGGATCATGCTTCTTGCTGCCCATCGTGAAGGTCCACAGACCGCTTGGGTAGGTTGGAATGTTCGCGCCGTACACCCGTACGATCGGGAAAATTTCCTTGACGTCGTTGTTCACCTTTTGGATCAGGTCTGCTTTGAACCAAGGGTTGTCGGTTTGGGCTACGAAAATGCCATCTTCCTTCAATGCCTCATAAATCCCTTGATAAAAGCCGCGCTCAAACAGCGGAGCAGCAGGACCTACCGGCTCGGTGGAGTCCACCATAATGACATCATATTCATTCTTGTGCTCATGGATATGCATGAAGCCGTCATTGACCAGCACCTCGACCTTCGGGTCGTCCAGCTTGCCGGCAATTTCCGGCAGGTACTGCTTGGAGTATTCGATAACCTTGCCGTCGATTTCAACGAGCACCGCTTTCTCAACGTCCGGATGCTTGATGACTTCCCGAATGACGCCGCCGTCTCCGCCGCCCACAACGAGCACCTTTTTCGGATTCGGATGCGTATTCAGAGCGGGGTGAGCGACCATCTCATGATAGACGAATTCATCCTTTACCGTCGTCATGACCATACCGTCCAGTACGAGCATCCGCCCGAATTCCTCCGTGTCGATCATATCCAGCTGTTGAAACTCCGTCTTCTCATGTACAAACGTTTCCCGAATCTTCGCTGTAATGCCGAACGTCGGGGTTTGCTTCTCCGTAAACCATAATTCCATCGTCTCTACCTTCTTTCCGCTAGAATAAATGTTCAGCCGTCCAGATCCAGGCCGCAAAACTTGATGCCGGCAGGTGCCGCGTATTGTTGTTTCACATCTTTTTCTATTGTACCAAACAAATTGTATTATATTAAATCAAGCCCAAAATGCAACCAAATTATCTAGCCTTTTCCCCGTCTGCCTCAATGCACTCACGTCCCCATGAATATCCTGCCAATAGAAGCCCCATAATGAATAACAGGATCGGCCTGAAAAAATCAGTGGGCAAACGATAAGTGCACTGAAGTCACACCCAGGCATCGTCCGCAAAAATAATGAAGGAGCTTCCGCGATGAACGGTTCGCAGCCTTTTTCCCGTAAACGCCGCAAGCCCTGGCCCCTCCGGCTCGCCATAAGCTTGGCTGTTGTCTGCCTGCTGGCCGTCCTCGCCAGCGCTGGAGTGCTCGGCTATTTGTATATTACACCCTTGCCAGTTGCCAAAACGGAGCGCGCCTCCCGGCTGCTGGACAGCCAGGGTGAGGTCATTGCCACGTTCTCGCCCGATGGACGCACCTCGGACCGGGTGGAGCTGTCTCACATCTCCCCGCTGCTAATTCAGGCCACGCTCGCCGTGGAGGACCGGAAGTTCTACCAGCATCCCGGGTTCGACCTGAAGGGCATGGCCCGTGCCGTGCTGGTGAATCTCCAGCACTGGAACAGCAAGCAGGGAGCCAGCACGCTGACCCAGCAGCTCGCGCGCAATCTGTATCTCTCCCACGAGAAGACGCTGGAGCGCAAGCTAAAAGAAGCTCGTTATACCGTGCAGCTGGAAATGAAATATTCGAAGGACGACATTCTGGAGATGTACCTGAACGAAATTTACTACGGACACGGCGCCTACGGCATTGAATCGGCTGCCCGTCTGTATTTCGACAAGTCCGCGAAGGAGCTGAATCTGGCCGAAAGCGCGATGCTGGCTGGCATTCCGAAGGGGCCTACGTATTACTCTCCATACAATCACCTGGAGAACGCAATGAACCGGCAGAAGCTGGTGCTGCAGGCGATGGTAGAGTCCGGAGACATTACACAGCAGGAAGCAGAGAAGGCTTCTTCCGCACAGCTTGCCCTGCTGCCTCAGGATCGTCAGGAGAACAAGGCGGTCGCCTCTTACTTTCGGGATTATGTCAAAGGCCTGCTGACCAGCACCTTTCAAATTACAGAGCAGCAGCTCCAGCAGGGCGGACTGGATATTTATACGACACTCGATCCCCGCGCTCAGGCAGCCGCAGAGGCGGCGGTGGCAGCGGAGCTGAAGGGGGACACCGAGCTGGAGACCGCCCTGGTGTCAGTCGATCCGCGGAACGGCCACCTGAAAGCGATGGTCGGCGGCCGGGATTACCGCCAGAATCAGTACAACCATGCCCTGGCTCAAACCCGCCAGCCCGGCTCTGCCTTTAAGCCGATTATGTATCTAGCCGCGCTATCCTCGCGGCAGATGACCAGTGTCACCCTGTTCAACAGCCAGCCCACCCTGTTTCATTATGATGATAACCGCAAAACCTACCAGCCCAGCAATTTCGGGGGCAAATATTGGGGCGAGATCAATATGAAGCAGGCGATCGCGGCCTCGGACAATATTTATGCCGTGAATACGATTATGCAGATCGGTACAGATCAAGTGACGGACATGGCGCGCCGGATGGGCATTACGAGCAGCCTGGAAGAGGTGCCCTCGCTCGCTCTGGGCACCTCTCCAGTCAGCCCGCTGGAGATGGCTTCCGCCTTCTCTACGCTGGCCGGCGGCGGGCGGCGCATGCCGGTGACCGCCATTCTCAGCATTACGGATGCCGCCGGACGCAAGCTGTACACGGCTCCAGAGGCAGCCGGAGAGCAGGTCGTAGAGCCGGCGGCAGCTTATATACTGACCCGCATGATGGAAAGCGTCTTTGAGGATGGCGGAACCGGCCGAAGAGTATCGGCGCTGATGAAGCGTCCCGTTGCTGGCAAAACCGGCACCACCGACACGGACGCCTGGCTGGTCGGGTACACGCCGGAGCTTGCAACGGCCGTTTGGGTCGGTTATGACAAGGGGCGCGAAATTTCAACGAGTGAGGCGCGGCATGCTGCCCCTATTTTTGCCCAGTTTACGGAAGAGGTGCTGGAGAACGTGCCCCCGAAGATTTTTCCGATCCCGGAAGGAGTCGTCAGCTTGTATATCGATCCCACTACCGGTTTGCGGGCCGGACCGGACTGTCCTGCCAAGACGCTCGAGGTATTTCTGCCCGGCACGGAGCCGTCCGAGTATTGCAGCCATGGCGGTGAGCCGGCTTCTGAAGAGAAAGAGGATACCCTTGGAGATGCCGAGAAACAGAAGCAGCAGGAGCATTCCTGGTGGTCTCATTTCAAGCGGTGGTGGGTAGAGTAAAGCGTACAATGGATTGTCAAAAAGGAGCTTCCCTCGGGTTCGGGGAGCTCCTTTTTGGGCGGTGCTATGAGATCAATCAGAATCCTAGTCCGTTAACGATCATGCTCATCAGCGACCTGCCGATGAGCATGATGGTAACGAGCAGGGCCGCATAGACCAGCAGGATACTGTACAGCACATCCATGTTGCCTCGCCCTGCTTGATTGAAGTACCCTGTTATGATCAGGGCAGGGACCGTGAAATATGCACCGACCAGACCGATGATAAGCAGCATGCTGCCCAGGCTGGTTCCCATGGAAATCAGCAGTGATGAGATCATCATGAGGGCGATAAACGGCACGAGCAGCGTTCCGTAACGCGCAATGACTTCTTTAATATGTACGTTTGAAGAGCTGGACAGCTTCACCGCGCCCGCAGTGTACACCGCGCTCAACCCCGTCAGCACGAGCAGCCAGAACCATGGCTTGAGGACAATTTCTGTAAAAGGACTGCGGCCTATGGAGTATTCGATCAAATTCCGTCCGTTACTGCCGATCATAATATAAACCAGCAACGGAATGAGCAGGGTAAATAAAACGATAGAAATGACGCCGTTGACCAGCTGCTCGCTGCCGGTTCTTTGTGCAGCGGCTAACGGACTTTTCAGAACCTCCAGGGCATAGCTTATGTATATTCGAGAGCCGTCCTTGGCCTGATCCAGGTAAGCGGCCGCCTTGGACGGCTCTGGCTCCTGTTTCGACGAGGAAGAAGTATGTACAACGGGCGCTGGCACCGATGAAGAGGGTGAATAATAGGTCTGGCCTGCCGACAGTTCCCGCTCCGGATGCTCGCTGTGCTCCACGCTGGCAGCCTCCTCCCGGAGCTCAGGCGCTTCAGCTTGTACCGTTTCAGGCTGCACTGCCCCATCCCTGCTGTTCTCCACCTCCGGCGCTGTGCTCAGCATCGCCCCGCATTTCTCACAATACGCTCCTCTGACCTGCTGCTCTTGTCCGCAAATTGGACAATTCATGGTATGCCTCCTTTACCGATTTCTTTGCCCCTCCCTCCAGGCTGTAACCTGACGCTTTGACACGCCGGGCTTTACTTGAAAGCGTAAATTGGGGACGATTCAGGTAATAGTATATAGATGCTTTTCCGGGATGAAAAGTATTTTCTGCCCGGTAAACGATACTTCATTTTATAGGAAAGGAAGGACATTCGTTGATGGACACATTACGCTACAGCAGCCCTGACGGGCCTGAAGATCATGAACGCGCAGGCAGCGGGACGGCTGCAAACTCCTTAGCTCCCCATGCCCCGGCCTCCCCGCAAGCCTTGCCTCCGGAGCTATACAGCCTTCCGGCACTAGAGGCCGCCCCGCGGCTGCTGAATCAAATTCTGGTGCGGCGCACGGAGGACGGTGAAATCCGCTGCCGTATTGTCGAAACCGAGAGCTACGGCGGGGTGGAGGATAAAGGCTCGCATGCTTATGCCGCCCGCCGAACCCCCCGGACAGAAACGATGTTTCATCCGGGGGGAGAAGCCTACGTGTATTTGATATACGGCATGTACCACTGCCTGAATCTTGTGACGGGGCCAGCGGATGATCCTCAGGCCGTTCTAATCCGTGCGGTGGAGCCGCTCACCCCGCATGATGCTGCCCTGATGCAGCGCTACCGCGCCCGGATTCCCGGCGGCAAAGCTGTGAATGTAAGCAACGGCCCCGGCAAGCTGTGTCTTGCGCTCCGCATTGATAAGAGCCTGAACGGCTGCTCTCTGATGCAGCCTGGCGGTCCCTTGCACCTGCAGCAGGGTGGCGACGTATCCTCCCTGAATATTGTGCAGGCACCGCGCATCAACATTCCGTATGCGGAGGAGTATGCGGAAGAGCCGTGGCGTTTTTATATCCAGGACCATCCCTATGTCTCGATCCGGGACAAGAACGCCCGGCCGTTTCATTTTTAACCGCATTTCTCCTTCTCCTGCCCTTTGCGCCCCTGGCGGTCCTGTGATATGTTTAGCTTCAAATGGTTCAAACATTGAACTCAAGGCTGGAGGGGCATGAACGTTGAAGCAATGGATGAAGGATTTTAAGAAATTTGCACTGAAGGGCAATATACTGGAGCTGGCGATCGGGGTCATCATCGGCGGAGCTTTTGGCAAAATTGTAACCTCGCTCGTCAATGACCTGCTGATGCCGGTGCTGGGCTTGCTGCTTGGCGGCCTCGACTTGTCGGCACTGCAGTACACGTTTAATGGCGTGGAGCTGAAATACGGAGCTTTTTTACAGACCGTGCTGGATTTCGTCATCGTGGCGTTCTCCATCTTTATGTTCATTAAAGGACTGAGCATGCTGAAACGCAAAGAGGAGGAAGAGGAAGCGAAGCCTCCTGCACCGCCAGAGCCATCCAAGGAGGAGCTGCTGCTGGCCGAAATCCGCGATATCCTTAAAGAGCAGCAGATCCGTCCATAAAGAAGCAGGGGTACTCGGCATGTCGGGTACCCCTTTGCTATGGCCAGCAGTAGGATTCTGCAGGCTTGTATGAGATATCGTGAAACTTTTTCCACTTTCAGGACGTCTATGTTAATAATGCCAACTATATGACCATTTTATTTGAATGGAGGCCTCCTGCCATGAATATTCCAAAAGCAAGCAAGATCGCCGGCGCAGCCGTGCTGGCCCTCTCGATCGGGTTCACTCCTGCACCTTCTACGCTGACGGGCTTGAACACGCATGCCGCGGCTGCTGCCTCAGAGACCAGCCCATCACCATTCCAGCTGCGACTGGAGCATTCGCCGTTCAAGCTGAACGGCCAGGTATATGTACCTTTAAAAGAGCTGTCCGCGTCACTAGATCTCCTGGTCACGCCGTCGAATGATAAAAAGAACGTGCTGGCGCTGGGACCAAAGCAGTCCCTGACACTGACACCCGGCCGTTCCAGCGCTGTGAACGCGACAGGGCAGGTTGTAAAGCTGGACGGCGCCGTAATTGTAAAAAAGGGAGTTACCTACGTTCCTGCTTCCCTGCTATCCCGCTACTTCGGGGCTAACGTCCAGTGGAGCGGCGGCACGAGCGTCAAGCTCACCGCCCAAGCCCCGCGTTATGTCGCTGCCCAAACCGGTAATATGATCTTCTGGCTGGACAAGGAGAGTGGCAAGCTGCTCCTGGGCAGCCAAGGAAAAGCCATGTCTCCCGCCGGAAGCATCACCCTGCGGCACCCGGACCTGCTGGATCTGTCAGTCCGTAAAGTGAACAAGGACAGCTACGTCCTGGATCTCCTGAATGCTTACGGCGAGCCGCATATTCATGAAACACGCCATCGGGTGCTTGTTTATCAAGGTCAGACCGTCAAGGAAAGCAGTACCTATTATGGAAATTTCAGTGGACGACCCATTTTACCGAATGTCGGGGGCTTTAAAGGACATATTCCCATGATGGACGGCAGCAAGCTAGAGATCGTACACCCGACAGGCAAAACGGTCAAGACCTACGATTTGGCTCAAAGCACCGGCCTTTCGGGGGATTTCTCGGTGGAAGTCATCGAAGAGAAGTTTCTGCTGGTTCGTCCTTTAAAGGAAGCCGTCCTGTATCTTATTCATCCTGTGACCGGGGAAGCCAAGCTGCTCTACCCTGAGCTGCTCAGTGATCAAGCGATCGAGGTCATTCAGACCTATCCAACAAATGAATCCGATTTTGATGGCGATGGCTTGGCCTATACCGGGTATCGTAACGGAACCCTGACCTTTCAATGGAATTACAGCACATTCCTTCTGAAAGAGAGCGGCACGTTTACGTACAAGCTACCTTTCTAAACGTATGACCATACCAAAAGACGCCGGGCATCCATCACCCCGGCGTCTTGCTGTTATTCCTCGAGAGCCTGCTTCACATACTCCGGTGTAGCATCCCACCACTCTTGATTCTTCTCAATAAGCAGCTGCTTCAGGGCCTGCTTCTCCTGACTTCCCAAGCCTTCGAGCATCACTTTGCGCTTCAGCGAAGCATCCAGCCTGTTCACATGCTCGGCGAGAATTTTCCAGCCGCGCTTGTTCTCCTCGTCAATCAGCATCTCGCAGGCGGTCATGCCGCCGTAGTGCTGTCCTTCCGGCGTCCGGTCTACAGCGACCCATACAATCCACACCTGGCGTCCGTTAGGCACCTCTTCCCGGTCCGTAAAAAATTTAATGCCCCGCTCCACCTTGCTCTTGGCGTGCATGGCCCCGATCTCGATCTTGGCTTCCCCGCGGTCAATAATGACCGGCGACACACTATTAAGGTCAATCGACCCTGCTCCGAATCCTTTATGCTTGCTCTTACTGTTTATGATGTTCAAGGCAATCTGCTTCTTGCCCTGCGGCTCCTGATTGTCCATGCTTCTTTAACCCTCCTGTAGGTACAGTGAAGAACACTGTCTTTAGGCTGCAAGGCTGTCATAGGCCCTGTCCGTAATTAATTTTATTTTAACTAATAATCATCCCATTGCAAACATATACATGCTGTACATGCTTGTCAACGGGAGGTTATTGAAATGGTCCCACCACGTATCCAGGTCTTTCTCTCATCCATGCTCGCGCTCGTCATGCTGGCAGGAGCATTCCTGCTCATTGCCCGGTTCAGCGGTACGGCCGACCCCGCTTTCGGTCCGGAATCCGGGACAGCACCGTCTGCCGTCAAAGCGCCGCTGTCCCCGCCCAAGGTGCAGCCCGATCTGCCGGCCCCTGCCCTCAGCAACCGGCTGGTGGAGTATCACATGGATGTGCGCCTGACGCCGGAAGAGAACCAGTTGACCGGAACACAGACCCTGACCTGGACTCATCCGGGAAAAAAAGCCGTCACCGAGCTTTATTTTCACCTCTATCCCAATGCATTTGCTTCCAAAGATACAACCTTTATGAAGGAATCCGGCGGACGTCTCCGTTCGGATACCATGCCACAGGACGGCTTCGGCTCGATGAGCATTACCGAGGTCAAGACGACAGACGGACTCTCACTGCTGCACCGGCTTCAGTACGTACAGCCGGATGACGGCAATATCAACGATCAGACGCTGGTCAAGCTTCGCCTGCCCCGGCCGGTAAAAGGCGGGGAGAGCATCACCCTGCATCTTGGATTTCAAGTGGAGCTGCCTAAAATATTCGCGCGAATGGGAAGCGCGGGGGATTTCACAATGGCCGGGCAGTGGTTTCCGAAGCTCAGTGTCTATGAGCCAGCAGGAACGCGGGGAGCCTCTGAGGAGGGCTGGAACCTTCATCAGTATCACGGAAATTCTGAATTTTATGCCGATTTCGGCATCTACAGCGTACGCATCCGTGTACCGGAGCATTATATCGTCGCCGCGACCGGCTTCCCGACCAAATCCGCAGTCACATCGGACGGCGAAAAAATATATCAGTTTTATGCCGATGATGTCCACGATTTCGCCTGGGCGGCATCCCCTGATTTTATCGCTGCCGAAGAAGCTTTTTCAGCACCCGGGGTGCCGGGAGTCAAGATTAAGCTGTATCTTGATCCGCTGCACAAGCATCTGAAGGACCGCTATTTCGATGCAGCCAAAGCGGCTCTGAAATCCTACAGCAAGTGGTACGGGACGTATCCATACTCCACTCTGTCCATTGTCGTGCCTCCCGAAGAGGGCAATGGCGCCGGCGGCATGGAGTACCCGACACTCATCACAGCCTTCGGGGCCAAGGATGATTCCCCTGGCTATGAGCTGGAGCGCACAGTCATTCATGAGATCGGCCACCAGTATTTCTACGGCATGATAGCCAGCAATGAATTTGAAGAAGCCTGGCTCGATGAAGCCTTCACTTCTTACGCGGAGGAAAAGGTGATGGAGCTGGAATACGGCCTCACTCCGAACACGGCAGCCCAGGCTGCGTCCATTGCCAAGCCCTCCTCCCTGACGCAGGAGGCATGGAAATACGGCTCCCACCAGCATTATGCCCAAAACGTGTATACCCGTGGCAAGCTGGTGCTTCAGGACATTCAGCGGCATGTCGGTGCGAAGACGATGGAGAGGATCATGAAAGCCTATGCCCAAAAATATCGCTTCAAGCATCCCACTACAGCGGACTTCCAGCAGGTTGTAGAGCAGATCACCGAATCATCATGGCAGAGCTATTTCGACCACTATGTGTATGGCGCACAGATGATGGATGTTGCCGTGGAAAGTATTGAGGGGGCCTCCACCGGTACAGCAGACCATCCTTCCTATACGACCACAGTGACGCTGAGCAGCCGGGGAGGACCGGTTCACCAGGTGCCCGTGACGTTCGCTTTTGAGAATGGAGAAACGATCCGCCGGGTGTGGGACGGCAGCGGCGAGGCTGCACGCTTCAAGGTGACCTCCTCCTCCCCGCTGATCTGGGCGATGGCTGATCCCGACTACACGATGGTGCTTGAGAACAAGCATGTGAACAACTATTTAAAGGCCGGCATGGAGGCCAAGCAGGTGACACGCTGGAACCTGAGCGTCACCAAGCTGATCGAGACGCTGTACGGAGCGCTGTCATGGTAGGGGGGATTATATGAGAACATACGCGGGTTTAGGATGGGGAAGTGTGAAGGATCAGTTTTATGTCATCATTCTGCTGTTTGTATATCGGCTGCTCTGGGGGTACTGCCTGTATCGCCTCATTTCCTCCATCGTCGTGCCGCTGCTGCTGCGATACCCCGATCCCGCTCCGCATGAGCTGAGCAGACTGCTTTATTTTTTTGAAGGAGAGCTGGCATTGACCCGCGGCGGCCTGCTTCCCGGTGCTGTATGGATGCTGATTCTCCTTGCGGCTGTGCATATTCTGCTGACTCCCTGCATTCGGGCCGGAATGATGTATCATCTTCACCGGGAAGCCGAGGGGGAGCGGGGGCTGTTTCTTTTTCAAGGCATGCGGAAGCTGTGGAAGCCCTTGACGCTGTTCTATATCCTGGAGCTGATCCTGCTGGGTCTGCCCTTGTATTGGTTACTTCCGGAGGCCCTGCCTTCCTTCATTGAAGCAGCCCGTCATCCGCAGGCGCTGCTGCAGCCGGGACTCTGGGTGCTGGGATGGCTTCTGTATGTATGGATCATCCGTCTGGCTTTGCTGTACATGCAGTTTGGATATACGTCCGGCACAGGAACTCCCGCAGCCCTGCTCTTGTTCCTGCGCCGCCTCGGCAGCGCGCTTCCGCTCTCCCTGCTCATTGGCGGCCTGGCCCTGCTGTCCTCGTTACTGATCGGCGGGATGTCCTTATGGTGGTCGGGCCTGATCGGCCTATTGCTGCAGCAGGCTTCCTATTTCCTGAAGAGCCTTTTTCAGGTGTGGGGAATGGCCTCACAGTATCACGTATTTAAATCATCATCTACAAAATAAAGAATTATCGGTCCACTAAAAAAGGAGCTGCCGACAAGATTGAATCTTGTGGCGACAGCTCCTTTTTGCTGTTTCCCGGGACATCCGTTTCTTTTTTTATTAAATATCGTTCCTTTGTTTGCCAAAATGTAAATACTCTGCTAAAATAACGAAAGTGATAGTAACAAATTTGTCATCTTGATGTCATCATTTATGTACCTAGCCATATTGTCGTTGAGTCCAATACTTTAACATTTTTCAGAAAGCCGAATTTCCGAATGTAAGGAAAACGGGGGATCCGTCCTGGGTGAATTGACCTTGTAACAGAGGGGTCATAGGTTAACCTTCTCAACCGAACCCTTAAGCTAACCTCGCAGGCTTGGAAGGAGCTTTTCACGTGAAGAAGAAGTTGGCTGCAGTCTCACTTGGTTTAGCGCTCGCGCTCAGCATTACTGCCGGAAGCGCTTTCGCAGATTCAAAGCTTACCAGCACGATTAAGCCGGTCATGGGCGTAAGCTACAAGATGGGTGGAACAACGACGAAAGGCTTTGATTGTTCCGGATTTACAAGTTATGTGTTCAAGAAGCTCGGTGTCACCTTACCGCGTGTTTCTTCCGCTCAATATAAGGTGGGGACCTCTGTGTCCAAGAGCAGCCTGAAGGCCGGTGATCTCGTATTCTTCAATACGACAGGCCGCGGTGTTTCCCACGTTGGGATTTATGTAGGCAACGGCAAGTTTGCTCATTCCTCCAGCTCCGAAGGAGTCACTATTACCAGCCTCAACTCCAGCTATTTCGCCAAGCGTTATGTCGGAGCCAAGCGGGTCATGAGTGAGAGCAAGTACAAGGCCGTCGCCGTGAATTACAACTAATCCAATTCATGTCATTGACTTGCCTCGAAGCAGATGCGCCAACATCTCTTCGGGGCTTTTGTTTGTGCTATACTTCTATAACGCAGGAAGAAGGCAAAAGGTTTTTCATTTTACAAAAAAATATGTAAAAGCCACAACTTTTTATCTTCTCGTGCGTCTTACTGCTTTAATACCCGTATCCCTGAGTATGAAACACATTTTGGAAAATAATATGTTATATATTCTCAAAGCGTAAACAACCCTTTGCCGTGAGGTGCCTCCCATGATTGACTCATACCCTTTATTTCGAGCAGTTCCCATGACCTTTGAGCATGCAATCGACGTATGCAGCTGGCGTTATCCAGAGCCCTACAATATTTATGGCTGGCTCCCGTGGGAGCAAATGGTTCAGCTTGGCGTGGAATTCGGCGATCCCCTCATTCGGGAGGAGCAGTATCTTTCTGTAGTGGATGAGCAGGACAGACTATGGGGGTTCGCACAGCTATTTCCCTTGGACCGGGTCATTCGCATCGGTCTCGGGATGCGCCCTGATTGGTGCGGACATGGAATGGGTAAGCGATTTGTGGAGGCCATTGTGGACGAGGCCAAGCGCCGTTATCCAAGCGGCCCCTTAGATCTGGAGGTTCTGGCCTGGAACGAGCGCGCGATCCGCACCTACCGCAAGGCCGGCTTTGGCATTACGGATTCTTATGAGAAGCTTACGCCTTCCGGGATGGCCGAGTTTTATTGTATGGAATATGTGCCGAGCTAAAGACTGCATTTTGTCACGATTCTGTGATATTATAGCTTTCAGATGAGCATGTCTGTGCTTTTTTTGTCACAACTGCTTTGCTGTCCCGACAGGATCGTCTATAATAGGAATACATGCACATACATAGGAAAGGACGATTTGACGATGCAGAAATGGATCATGAGCGGCATTTTCTTCTTCTCATGCGCGTTGGCTCTTGTATTGTTGTTCACGCTTCCAGGTAAAGAAGAGGCTGCAGAAGAAGCGAAGCCGACCATGCCGGAGGTTACTATGGTTGCAGCAGACGCTGAAGCCGTACTGAAGAGCAGCTGTATTACCTGTCACGGAGACCAGCTTCAAGGCGGTGCAGGCCCAGCTCTGAATCAGGTAGGCGCTAAGCTGGATGCTGAAGCCCTCTTCACTGTGATTTCTAAAGGCCGCCCACCAGGCATGCCTGCTTTCAAGGATTCGCTGTCGGAAGAGGAAATTGCTAATGTGGCGATGTACCTCGCCGAGAAGAAATAATAGCTTCACACGAAACACGCTTGGTCTCATGCAGACCCAAGCGTGTTTTTTTAATGTATAGGTGGTGATTGGATCTTCCCCATGGACCCTCGTTATCCGTTCTCTGCGGACCTTCTTTTCTCGTATACCTCGTTAAACTGTTGTGCCTCTTTAATATCGAGTGCGGTAATACCACCCTCATTCCAGGAGGTCAGCCGCAGCGTAACCGTCTTGAAATCAATGGTGATATAAGGATGGTGGTCAAACGCCTCCGAGATCGCTGCTACCTCATCCACAAAGGCAATGCCTTTCATAAAGGAAGGGAACGTATATTTTCTTATAATCCACCGCCCCTGCTCCAGCTCCCATCCCTCCAGCTTCTCCAGATGGGCTTCTACCTCCTGCTGTGTGTACAGCATGCTTATCTTCCTCCCCCGTAATTCCTATTCCAGCAAGCTCTCCTCAGATTAGCGAGACCACATCCAGCTCTTCCTCACCAATCAGTACATTGATGCGATGCTGCTTCGGATCGTGGATAACGACTCCGCTTCCTACCGGGATTACCGGCTCCGTACCCAGCGCATAAAATAAATCCTCTGCCAAGGCCTCATGGACCTCATTCTGCTCGGTCGTGTTCAAATGCTCCCAATCGCTCAGATCCATTTCAAAAAAAACATAGCTGTCCGGAATGCGTCCGACCGCTACCGTAAAGTCAGCAAGAATCTCACCGTAATCTCTACCATGCTTCACACCCATTGACTGTTCACTCCTTTGATAAGCCCTCATCATGCACTTAGTTTTCCCCTGTCTCTATTATACCGGAAAATACCGCTAAAAAAAAAAGCCCTTCCTGACGATAAATAGGGTAGTACCCATGCCACCCCTTATAAAGAGGCGGCCAGCGGGTAAACGAATGGATTCGTTACTTATTTTCTCATGGATGAGGTGTGCTATGGAAATCGCAACAGTCATAGGCTTAGTTTTGGGTTTTCTGTCCGTAATCGTCGGTATGTTTTTGAAAGGTGCCCCCGTTACGTCACTGGTGAACCCAGCAGCCTACCTTATTATTTTTGGAGGAACGGCAGCAACCATTTTTATCGGCTTCCCGATGGCCGAGCTGAAGAAGTTCCCCAAGCTGGTCAAGATGACCTTCTCCAAGCAGAATCTGATGGATAAGGCCGAGCTGATCTCCACGTTCATGGACTGGGCTTCCATCACCCGCCGCGAAGGCCTGCTTGCTCTGGAAGCGAAGGTGGAAGAAATCGACGATGCCTTCCTCCGCAATGGAATGCGGATGATTATTGACGGCAACGATCAGGAATTTGTCAGCGATGTGCTGATGGAGGATATTCATGCAACCGAAGAGCGCCATCGTTCGGGGGCTCTGATCTTTTCACAGGCGGGCATGTACGCGCCTTCGCTCGGGGTATTAGGAGCTGTTATCGGCCTGATTGCCGCGCTGTCGGATATGAGCGATATGAACGAGCTGGCCCACGCCATCGGAGCTGCATTTATTGCAACCCTGCTCGGTATTTTTACCGGTTATGTTATTTGCCACCCGCTGGCCAACAAGCTTAAGCGCATGTCCAAGCGGGAGGTCGAAATCCGCATGATGATGGTTGAAGGACTGCTGTCCATTCAATCCGGCGTATCCACTATCGCGATCAATCAGAAGCTGTCTGTGTTCCTGACTCCGACGGAGCGTCTGCAAATGAGCGAAAAGGAGGCGGGGGCTGGTGAGCAAAAAGACTAGGCATGAGCCCCATGAAGAGCATGCCGATGAATCCTGGCTGCTGCCTTACGCCGATCTTCTTACACTGCTGCTTGCCTTGTTCCTCGTGCTTTACGCCATGAGTGCCTCCGATGCCAAGAAGTTTCAGGAAATGAGCGAGGCCTTCAGCTCGGTCCTGAACGGCGGCGCCAGCGTGCTGGAGTACAATAATACGAAGCCGAGCCAGGAGCCTGCAGATGTAGGCAAGTTTAACGCAGTCACCAATGTCAAAACAGAGGCGCCCAAGCCTACCGAGCAGGCTGCCCGCGAAGCGCTCATGAAGAAGGAACAGGAAGAGCTGGAGAAGCTGAAGCAGCAGCTGGATAAATACATCAAAGACAACGGCTTGACGACCGAGCTTAGCACCAAGCTGAACCATTCCCAGCTCATGATCACGATTCGTGACAACGCGTTGTTCGCTTCCGGTGAAGCGGTCATTAAAACAGATTCCCGCAAGCTGGCCGAGGAAATTTCAAAAATGCTGCAGCAGGTTCCGGCCTACGATATTATCGTGTCCGGTCATACGGACAACGTCCCGATGAACAGCGCCAAGTACCCTTCCAACTGGGACTTGAGCTCGGACCGCGCCCTGCAGTTCATGAAGATCCTGCTGCTTAATAAATCGCTGGACCCTAAGCGCTTCATGCCGATTGGCTACGGGGAGTACCATCCGATTGCGACCAACGATACATCAGCGGGCCGTGCGAAGAACCGACGCGTTGAGGTGTCCATTATCCGGAAATATCAAGATAATAACGCTTATATTAATGTAACGAATACGAAGGACGAGAAATAATTTCAGGTATAATTGATAAAAGGGGCGACCGGCACATTACAATGCCGATCGCCCCTTTTGGCGATATCGCGTTCATGTATACGGGAAGCAGCGTTCTCAGCTCAGTGAATAGTTCAGCAGCCGTCCCAGCTCTGACTTCTCTTCACCGGTCAGATCCCGCCAGCTGCCGGTTTTCTGGCTGCCCAATTCAATATTCATAATGCGGATGCGCTGCAGCTTTCTGACTTCATAGCCGAAAGCACTGCACATGCGCCGGATCTGGCGGTTCTTGCCTTCAGTCAGAATAATCCGGAAGGTCCGCTCCGTCATTCTTGTCACCGTGCAGGGCAGTGTCATCTCACCCAGAATGCGTACACCGCTCGACATGCCCTTGAGGAATGACTCTGTAATCGGCCGATCCACGGTAACAACATATTCCTTCTCATGCTTGCCTTCCGAACGTAAAATCTTGTTAACAATATCACCGTCGCTGGTCAGCAGAATTAATCCTTCGGAGTCCTTATCCAGCCGTCCGATGGGAAAGATTCGCTCTGAATGACCGACAAAATCAACAATATTACCTTTGATATGCTGCTCGGTCGTACTCGTAATGCCCGTTGGCTTATTCAAGGCAATATATACATGCTTCTCCTTCTTGTCCAGAAGCCGTCGTCCGGAGATACGAACGTCATCGCCTTCCTCCGCCTGGCTGCCCAAGACTGCCTTTACTCCGTTAATCGTGACCTGTCCGCTCTCGACCAGCTTGTCTGCCTCCCGGCGGGAGCAGTATCCGGTTTCGCTAATAAATTTGTTTATTCTCAAGGTTGTATCCTCTCCATTTTAGCTGGTTTCTTCTTCTTCGGTTCTTTCGGGAACAGCCGGAAGCCGAATAGTCACAGTAGTACCGATTCCCTCCTGGCTGTTAATGTCCAGCGTACCCTGATGCGATTGAATAATGCGCTGACTGACCATTAAACCCAGCCCCGTGCCTGTTTCCTTGTTCGTAATAAATGGCTCGCCAATATGCGGAAGCAGCTTCTCCGGAATGCCGATACCGTGATCGGAAATGGTCACAGCCACTTGATTCTGTGCATGCTTGGCAATTTCAATTTCCACGGTTCCGCCGTCCGGCATCGCCTCTACTGCATTTTTCAATACATTGATAAATACCTGCTTCAGCTGATTCTCTTCACAATATACGAGCATTTCCTGGTCCATCTTCTTCAGCGTAAACATAACCCCATAGAGATGGGCTTGAGTTTCCAGAAGCGACAGCACATCTTTAATTATATAACGGAGCGCCTTTTTTTGATAATGGACGGCTTGAGGCTTGGCCAAAATGAGAAATTCACTCACGATCAGGTTGATCCGCTCCAGCTCCGACAGCATTAGATCAATATGCTTGGGATCATGCTTCTTGGTTTGCTGCTGCAGCTGCAGGAAGCCCTTCAGCGTCGTCAACGGATTGCGAATCTCATGCGCCACGCCGGCAGCAAGCTGTCCCACGGTCGTCAGCTTCTCCGATTGCCGTAATAGCTCTTCCATCCGGTTCCGCTCTGTGACATCCCTCGACACACTTACCAGCGACGTGATTTGCCCCGCTTCATCCCGGATTGGAGAGGTGCTGATGCTGACCTCAATCTGACTGCCATCCTTGCGCCTGCGGACCGTTTCAATCGGTGCCAGCGCTTCTCCATTTAGCAGGCGCCGCTGATGCTCCTCCTCTTCCTCTCGCAGTTGCTCAGGCACCATGGGCAGCCGCCGGCCGACTGCCTCCTCCGCCTCCCAGCCATAAAGCTGCTCAAAGGCTTTGTTTACACTGAGAATGCGGCCTGCCTGATCTGTCGTGTGAATCGCATCCGCAGTCTGGTTAATGACCGACTCCAGATATTCCTTAACCGATTGGTTCTCATCAATCATCTGCTCCAGCTGGCGGGTATAGTGGCCCAGATTACGGGTCATCGTATTAATCCGTCCCGAAAGTCTGCCGAGCTCGTCCCGGCTTGCCACTTCTAGCCGCCGTTCAAAGTTGCCATCAGCCACCTCATTCACCGTCGCCAGAATCGCTTTGATCGGCTTCGTGAAATATGCGGCCACGATATAGCTGCCAATGACGACAATCTCCAGGAGCACGAGCGAGATCGCCACCAGGCTGATCATCTGCTCGCGAATGACGGACGAAATGACTTCATAATCCATGACCACACTAATAACATAGGATGGTGCGTCCTGGATTTGAATGGGGATAAAGCTTTTCATCACCTTTTTGCCCTCGATCGTACTGACAAATACGACACTATTGCCTGAGCTCTGCGCCTTCCTGACCGCAGCGCGATCCGACGCCAGCGCCCCGTATTGATAGCTGCCAAATTTGATGGGGCGACTATCCAGCTTGAAATGAACGGAGTCTGTACCATCCTCCTCCATTGTCGAACCACCGAACGTCTGTGGGTTAATGCCGGTAATTTCTAAAATATGCTGGCTTGCTGCGATGGTGCGGTCCACAACCCGGTCCGGGCTGGAAATGTTGGAGAAGTCCTTGATATCCACACCCCGAAAATAAGGATTTATAATATAGTTGCGCTTGCCATCATAGTAATTGCCCCATTTGGCTGTTGTCTCGGGACTGGAGGAGGAGAACTCAAAAGGTCCCGACCAGAAATGATTAGCAGTCTGCCCCTGATCCACCGTCCGCACCTGCGTGTACTGAAACAGCTCCTGCAGTGCTGTATGCCAGTAACCCCAGTTTTTTGTAGATAAGCCCAGCTCTTTCGGATCTGAGGAGCGCTCTACGACAATATCATCCTCCGTCTTGACAAGCAGAGATAAATGATGAACGCCCACCTCTTCAGCCACACGGACCAAATCGCCATTCGAAATGTTCTGGATGTCCGGATCCAGCCGTTCCGCTGCTAGTATGGAGGCCTTCCGAAGCAGATCACTGTATACACCCTCAACGTATTTCGTGCTGTACTCTGTTTGCTCTACCGTAATGGCAATCTGAGTCGCGGCAATGACCATTTTGGCCTCGCTGTCTTTACGCAGATTCTCCTGTGTTGTATAGAAGCTCAATGTAATATTCAGAAGCAGAATGAACAGAACTGATACGGTGATGATGGAGGAAAGCTTTGTTTTTATAGACAAAAGAGATGACACCTACTCTCTCGGAGAAACTCAGGTCTCAGGTACAAATTTCCACAGCCTGTCACTTTTATGATAACTTCTGACTTACGGTTTGGAAAGGAATTTCAGCTCATGCTGCTGCTGCTGCTCATTCATTTCGTGGTTTAGACATATATTGCACTTCTTACAGCCATTCTCTAGAATAAAAGAAGTTGACCTGCAGTATTTTTTCTCACAAGCTTTGTCCACAGATTGCTAACAAACACACAAGCTTTCTGTGGAAAATGTGTATAAGTCTGTGCATAAGCCGAAACTTATCCACAAATATGTCCACACCATGTTAACAACCGAATGAATGTTCGTAGAACAAGCTGTTATTTTAAAGATAAAGGAGGACTATCCACCTTGTTATTGCCTAATGACCCTTCCTCTACTGTGGATCAAGATGAGCATGAGCACTGGATGCGCGAAGCGATCTTGGAAGCCCAGAAAGCCGAGGCTTTGGGGGAGGTTCCCATTGGTGCCGTGATTGTCCGGAACGGGGAAATCATCGGACGCGGCTACAATCTCCGCGAAACGACCTTTGATGGTACAGCGCACGCAGAGATTATCGCCATCCGCGAAGCGAGCCGCCAGCTGCAGGCCTGGAGACTGTTGGATTGTCGTCTTTATGTGACCCTGGAGCCTTGTCCCATGTGTGCCGGAGCCATCGTACAATCGCGCGTACCCATGGTGATCTACGGTACGACCGATCCAAAAGCCGGATGTGCCGGGACGCTCATGAATCTCCTTCAAGAGCCACGCTTCAATCATCGCACGGAGGTGATCCACGGGGTTCTCCAGCCGGAATGCGCATCCCTGCTTACACAGTTTTTTCGCAAGCTGCGCGGCCGAAAGGATGCTCCCCCGCTTCCATAGACGATCTGCTTTTTTTGCAAAAATCCCACTCGTAGAGAAAGACCAGGCCAAAGCGGCCTGGTCTTTCTTGTCGGCAAATCTATGCATTTATAAGTTCTTTATAAGAATAATTACCAGCCCATTTGCTCCAGCTCATCCAGTGTAACTACATTATCACCTTCCGGAATGCCAACGACAAAGGTTTGTGGCTCGTTGATCTTGCTGTACTGCGTGCTGCCCTTCACGGCAATCTTCATGGACTCATCCGTTTCCGGCTCCGTGATCTCGACGTTCATCGCCATGTCTTGATACACCGGGAAGTCATCCTTATTCACTGCTGTGTTGATGTTGAAATTATTGATCTTCAGATATTGCTGCATCTCTGTCATCGCTTCCTCGAACTCGCCTTGATCGACATTGTTCAATTCTTCTTTAGCGATATCAATATCTTCTTGCGTCAGGCCCAGCAATGTGCGGTATTCTTCCTTAGCGGCAATGTCTAGAATCTTCGGAGCAGCCTGGTTCACCAGGGTATCAATGGCTTCCTTGATATTGTCATTGGTGACGAAGAATTGTACCACTTGCTTCGCTTCTACGCCTTCTGGCAGATTGGCATCCTTCACGGCTACTTCCTTGAAATACTTCTCTTGGTCATATTCGCTAAGCAGCGCGTTCATCACTTCTGTTGCGAATTTCTGATTCTTCTCGGCATCCAGCATCGCAGGATCAAACTCTTCACCCGCTTCTTCCGCCAGCTCCTTCAAGTCAATCGCCAGGTACTTCCCAACCAGATCCTCCGGAAGAGGCATTGTTGGAATGTTCGGAACCTTGACATACAGCATATCTGTGGTCATGACCATATCAACATTGAAGGTCATCGCCAAGTCACCCTTAAGATTAATGCCCATACGCATTTCCGTTTGCTGCGGTTCTGCCTGATATACTCCGCTCAACGTGAGCTCGGCATTCTTCAGCATCGTCATCGCTTGCGTCATCGTCGGGTCATCCTCAACCATGCCTACGTTCATCTGCAGATCTTCAATGATGAAGCTGCTCTTCATTTCATAAGATTCCATGCTCATCGCTTGCTGTGCTGCCTTAGTCATCGCCGCCTTCGGCTCTTCGTTCTTTGCACAGCCGGCGAGTACCACTGTCATCACCATCAGCACGGCCAGCATAAGTGACATAAACTTTCTGTTCATTCGTTTCTCTCCCCTCGGTTCTTCCAAACCAAAAATTACCTCGAAAAAATAACCGACCCTTTCATCATAAACCATTTCCACGAAATGAGAAACACTTTATTACATTTTTGTAAATGATGCTGCCCATTCCGTGACATGATCAATCCCCGTGCTATACCGATGTGCATGATCCTATCTCATTAGCACTGCATTCTAACACTGGTTGAATATCAGGGCCTCGGTTATCTTTAATCGAATCTTACTTCATGCTCCTCTTCTACGGAGAAGGCTGGAGGAAGTTTCGTCTTTATGAATATTTTACATCCCTATTGTTATAGACGTTTTAACCTTTCAAAAAGTTTTATGTACATTCATTTTCATTTCACAATTAGCGTTTTCCATGAAAAAAGCCTCCGCCTTTGCGGAAGCTTTCATTCACGGTTTAATGGAGCGTGCTAGCCTTCCGGGTTAAAATGACCCGATTGCTTCGCAATTTTTGCACGATGTGAGCCTGTATTCGGCTCTTGATTGCCGCCATGGTCATTATCCTTACGCTGTCTGCGAGGCTCTTGCGCCTCTGGCACAGGAATCGCTTTTGGTTTGCTCATGGAAAGCCCTCCTTTTCAAAGCGTTTAGTACGCTTCTGAGATGACTGCATCTGTATACAGATTGCAGCAGCACAACCGATTACGGATGCGTGATCTGCTGCAGTGCTTGAGCGCATTCATGGATGTGCCGGGTATAATCGCCTGCCATGCCTTGCACATTCTCATTTCGCTCATCCACCACCACACCTGCGCGCTCCACGTCTACCAGCTTGACCTGAACTTCCCGTGAATCCACATAACGGCACTCAAAATCAAATGAATAATCCTGCCTGCCCGCCGCTTCAATGTGAATACGCAGTCCCTGCGGATTCGCCAGATCGGCCGCTACCTGTGCCCGGTCGCCTGGCTTCAGAATGGTCGGCAGACGCTCCTGCCATGCACCAACCAGCACCTCTTGTCCTACATTCAGCTCTGAGTTCATGTTTGCTACACCCCCCTGATCCTTAAGGTGCGGCGACGAACCCTTTTTTATGACATGTAATATATACAAAAAAACGCAACTTGCCCTAACCAGCAGCCGATGCGTTAGCTGAAGACACGCCATTCACGATATGACTTCTATCATACGAATCGCTGATGTCGTAAAATAAAGGAATAGCGTTCACTGTTTAAAACAGCTATTTCAATGACCTGTTGTGTTGATAACGTATTGGTATGAGGCATATCTGTTTAGTTAGTACTCATGTGGAGATGATTTAAAGTGAGAGTAGGATATTCTATTTTAAAAGAAATTCACAACAATGAATTTACCCCAGAGGCTAAGGATTATGGACTTGAGGACCATGAATTTATCAGGATGGTTAAACTTTTAGAGAAGAAAGGCTATCTAGAGAACATTTTAATTGTTGGAGATTTTTTCTCGCTAAAACAAACAAAGCTCACAATCAAAGGTATTCATTTCTTAGCAGAACACTCTGATTTAGACATCCATTACCCTACAAGTAGATCTGAACGAATTGCTTGGATTCAAGAAGACAAGAGAATGTACTCTAACGGTGCAGAGTGATACCGTAAGTACCGATGTTCGTCAGGATACAAGGAAACTCATAACGATCATAACGAAAAGGTTTATTTGTGTTAATACATGGCTAACGGTCACAAACACAAAAAAACGCACCCGACCGCTGTTAACAGTCAATTGCGTTTCCGTCATAATTGCCGCAAATCCCTGCGACAAAGATTTAAGTATGTATGGCGGAGAGGATGGGATTCGAACCCATGTGGAGTTGCCCCCTAACGGTTTTCAAGACCGCCCCGTTATGACCGCTTCGGTACCTCTCCAAAAAGATACAACAATTAATCACGTGCATTAATTATTGTATCACACACAGATCCTTTAAATCAACTTAATTCTACTTTCCTTCGCCGCCGATCACGCTCCGGTTGCCCATATAAGGTCTTAATGCCTCAGGAATCACGATGGTGCCATCCTCCTGCTGATAATTTTCCAGAATGGCTGCGACCGTTCTGCCAACGGCCAGTCCGGAACCGTTCAGCGTGTGCACAAACTCTGGCTTTGCCTTCGCTTCCGGACGGAACCGGATGTTGGCACGGCGAGCCTGGAAATCACCGATGTTGGAGCAGGACGAAATCTCGCGGTACATGCCGCTTTCCGGCAGCCACACTTCCAGGTCATAGGTTTTCATCGATCCAAAGCCCATATCGCCTGTACACAGCGCCATTACGCGATAGGGAAGCTCCAGCAGCTGCAGCACGCGCTCGGCATCCTGCGTCATGCTCTCCAGCTCTGCAAAGGATTGATCCGGATGAACCACCTTTACCATCTCGACTTTATTGAACTGATGCTGACGGATCAGACCCCGGGTATCCCGGCCGGCGGCACCCGCTTCCGAGCGAAAGCAGGAGCTGTAAGCGACATATTTCTTTGGAAGCTCCTCGGAGCTAAGAATTTCTTCACGGTGATAATTCGTGACCGGCACCTCTGCCGTAGGGATTAGATAATAATCCGTATCGCTGATCTTAAACAAGTCCTCTTCGAATTTAGGAAGCTGACCGGTACCGTAGAGGCTGTCCCGATTCACGATATACGGAGGTAGCATTTCCTCATAGCCATGATCACTGTGCAGATCCATCATCAGGTTAATAAGAGCACGCTCCAGCCTGGCTCCCAGTCCCTTATAGAACGTAAAACGAGAACCCGTAACCTTCGCTCCAGCTTCAAAATCCAGGATCCCCAGCTCCTGCGCCAAGTCCCAGTGCGCCTTCGGTGTAAACTCAAAGCTTCTCGGCTCAGACCAGCGGCGCAGCTCTACATTCTCCTCTTCAGAAGATCCGACAGGCACACTTTCATGCGGTATATTGGGAATAGCGAGCGTGAGCTCGGCAATGTCAGCTTCAACGAGCCGTACCTCTTCATCCAGGCTCTTGATCCGGTCCGACACCTCTCGCATTTCCAGAATGAGATCATCGGCATTCTCCCGGTTCTTCTTCAGCCTGGCAACCTCGGCGGACACCGTGTTGCGTCGGTTCTTCAGCGTTTCGCTCTCCTGCAGCAGCTCCCTGCGGCGTGTGTCCAGCTTGGGGAAATCAGCGATCAAATCCAGGGATTTGCCGCGGTTCTTCAAAGCTTCCTCCACACGTCCGAACTCGCTGCGCAATATCTTCACGTCTAACACAGTAACCCTCCTAAGTAAAAAAACATCGTATCCACGTCATTCTACTTATTTTATTGAATATTTGCCAAAAAAACAACAATCCTGGCCCTTAAAAAGAGCCAAGATTGTAATTTTAGCCTATTTATAGCTTTACCGCAGCCTGAGCGTCCTTTACCATGTCGGCAAAGTACTGATGCAGTGCGTAATCCTCAGTCAGCTCCGGGTGGTAGGAGGCCGCGAGCAAATGGCCCTGACGAGCTGTAACGATCTCATCCTTATATGTGGACAGCACCTCTACGCCCTCGCCGGTTTCCAGAATCAGCGGCGCTCGAATGAACACTGCCCGCACCGGCTTCTCCATCCCCTTCACCGGCAGATCGGTTTCAAAGCTCTCCCGCTGCCGTCCAAAAGCATTCCGTGCCACCTGAATGTCCATCAGCGCGAGATGCGGCTCCTCGCCGCCTGCGATGTCCTTCGCCAGCACGATCAAGCCGGCACAGGTTCCAAATATCGGCTTGCCTTGTGCTGAGAAATTACGAATGGGTTCGATGAAGCTGTATTTTCTCATCAGCTTGCCAATCGTTGTACTCTCGCCACCCGGAATTATCAGTCCGTCGAGCTCCTCAAGCTGCTCCACCTTCTTGACGGGAACGCCCTCTGCCCCCGTCTGATTAATGCTCCGAATATGCTCAGCTACAGCGCCCTGCAGCGCCAATACTCCGATCTTCATGAAGCTTTCCTTCTCTCTTACCAGCCGCGATCCGACATCCGCTCGGCCGCAGTCAGCTTGGAAATTTCGATGCCTTTCATCGGGGTGCCCAGGTTCTTCGACACTTCCGCAATCAGCTTGTAATCTTCAAAATGGGTCGTTGCCTCTACAATAGCGCGCGCAAACTTCTCCGGATTGTCAGATTTGAAAATACCGGAGCCGACGAATACGCCGTCAGCACCCAGGTGCATCATCAACGCTGCGTCAGATGGGGTAGCGATACCGCCGGCTGCAAAGTTTACTACCGGAAGCTTGCCGGTTTCCTGAATCCCTTTCAGCAGCTCATACGAAACACCCAGGTTCTTGGCTTCAGCATACAGCTCGTCCTTGGAAAGGTTCTGGACCTTCCGAATCTGGCTGTTGATCAGACGCATATGGCGAACCGCTTCGACAATGTTGCCGGTTCCCGGCTCACCCTTCGTGCGAAGCATGGAAGCTCCTTCACCAATACGGCGCAGCGCTTCTCCCAGATCCTTGGCTCCGCAGACAAAAGGAACCGTGAACTGCCATTTATCAATATGGAACACTTCATCAGCTGGCGTAAGCACTTCACTCTCGTCCAGGTAGTCTACACCCAGAGACTCCAGTACCTTAGCTTCTACATAGTGTCCAATACGAGCCTTCGCCATAACAGGAATGGAAACCACCTTCATGACTTCCTCAATAATGGTCGGATCTGCCATACGGGCAACGCCGCCGGCTGCACGAATATCGGAAGGCACGCGCTCCAGCGCCATGACTGCAGTAGCTCCGGCCGCTTCAGCGACTTTAGCCTGTTCTGCGTTCATGACGTCCATAATGACGCCGCCTTTTTGCATTTCTGCCATGCCTCTTTTTACTCTGGATGTTCCCGTTTCCATGTTAATTAGCCTCCCGATCAATATCAAAATATGTTAATCCGTCATCAATTACGGTATGATTCTAACTTCAAATTTTACTCTACACCCGGGAAATATACAACCCATTTACTCGGGATTTCAATGATTTAGAACAGATTCTTGATGGATTGAAACAAATCTGCAAAAAATTGCTGAATTGCTCGCAAAAACAGCTTGAACCAGCCGGCCTTTTCCGCTTCCTCTGCTGCAATGAGATCGACAGTGGCCTTTTGGATATTCTTTACGCCATCAATGTGATAGCTATACGTCACTGTCCCTACCTTGGTGCCCTTCTGGACCGGAGCGGTCAGCGTCGGGTTATCCAGCTTCGCTTCCACGGTGTAGCTCTTGCCCTCCGAATTCTTTGGCACCATGAAGGATACCGACTTGTCGATGGCAAGCGGAAGAGACTGCTCCTTGCCCTTGCTCACCGGAATGGTTTCGAAGCCTTCAATGGTTGAGCCTGCATCAATGACCTGCTTCACCTCGAAGTTGTTAAAGCCGTAATCCAGCACCTTCCGGGTTTCTGTAAAACGGGACGCCTTCGTTTCTGCACCCATTACGACACTAATGAGACGCAATCCATCACGCTCGGCCGTCCCGGCGAACGTATTCAAAGCCTCTTCCGTAAAGCCGGTCTTCATACCGTCCAGACCCTCATACGCGAAGGCGCGGAAGTTCGGCACGTCCTTATTGGCTTCCAGCATCCAGTTCAGGTTCACGATTGGCGCCTGATCACGCTCGCGGAATTGATACGTTTGAATCGTTGTATACTTCGAGAAGTCCGGATGCTCCTGGACGATGTACTTTACGAGCTTGGCTGTATCCATAGCGGACAGCACCGTTTCCCGAGGATCTGCAGGACGGTATTTCTCGGGCATATCCTTGATGCTCAGACCCGTCGCATTGGCAAAATAAGCGGTTTCCATCCCCATTTTTTGCGCATAGTCGTTCATCATCTTTACAAACTCTTCTTCAGAGCCAGCAATATACTCCGCCAGCGCGACCGTCGCGTCATTCGCCGAGCCTACGGCCATCGCAATATAAAGCTCCTCTACAGTATGCTGGTCCCCTTGGGCCAAAAATATCCGGGAGCCTTGATTTAAAGACGCATTCTCCTGCACCGTAACCATCGTGTCCCACGTCAGATTGCCCTGCTTGATCTCATGCTGGACGATATACTCCGTCATCATCTTGGTCATGCTTGCCGGAGGGAGCGCATTATCGGAATTAAGAGACATCAACACTTGTCCCGTAGTTGGCTCCATGAGCACGGCTGATCTGACCTGCAGGCCCAGTGAATCTACACCCGCCACTTTATCAAGCTTCTCGGGTTTTGCTGTTTCTGCCGGACTAGCCGTCGTTTCTGTCGTTGTAGCCGCCGGTGCAGGTTCGGCCAGGGCAGCCGCGGCCGGTATAGCCGAAAAGCATAATATATTCAGTAACATGACCGATGCCAGCGTTCTCTGAATGATCGGACGTTTGGTTACAGGCTTTACGTTGTGTTTCATCTTATAGGAGATTTGCTCTTTCATTTTGGACTCTTTCAAGGTAATACTCCTCTCTCGCACTCTTTTTGCTTGTTCTATTCTATCAGAAAAAAGACAAGCCGGATACCTTTCAACCGGCTTGTCTCTGTAAGCATGATTAGAGTCGAGAATGTGCCCCGAATCTTCCCCTTACAGGGAGTAATTTGGTGCTTCCTTCGTAATTTGGATATCATGTGGATGGCTCTCGCGCAGGCCTGCCCCTGTAATCCGGATAAACTGGGTGTCGTTGCGGAGCTCTTCCAGGTTACCTGTCCCGCAATAGCCCATACCGGAGCGAAGTCCGCCAATCAGCTGATGAATAGTATCCGCCAAAGGACCTTTGTAAGCAACACGGCCCTCGATGCCTTCTGGAACCAGCTTCTTGTCATCGTCCTGGAAGTAACGGTCTTTACTGCCTTGCTTCATGGCCGCCATGGAGCCCATACCGCGGTATGCTTTGAAACGTCGTCCTTGATAAATCTCGGATTCGCCCGGGCTCTCTTCCGTTCCGGCAAACATGCTGCCCAGCATGACTGCGCTGGCACCTGCCGCAAGAGCTTTCGTAATTTCTCCGGAGTATTTAATGCCGCCGTCTGCAATAATCGGAACATTATATTCTTTAGCGACGCTGGCGCAATCGTACACCGCAGTAACCTGTGGTACGCCGATCCCGGCGATCACGCGGGTTGTACAGATCGAGCCTGGGCCGATACCGACCTTGACTACAGATGCACCGGCTTCGATCAGATCACGGGTAGCTTCTCCTGTAGCCACGTTGCCCGCGATGATGGTGAGGTCCGGGTAAAGCTTGCGCAGCTTGCTGACCGCTTCAATAATGTTAATGTGATGTCCATGGGCAGAGTCTACAGTAATAACGTCTACACCCGCTTTGACAAGCGCCTCTGCACGATCAAAGGTATCCTTTGAGATCCCAATCGCTGCGCCGACCAGAAGGCGTCCTTGCTTGTCCTTGGCTGCGTTAGGGAATTGAATCGCTTTCTCAATATCTTTAATGGTAATAAGACCCTTCAGGACATTATTCTCATCCACCAATGGCAGCTTCTCAATCTTATGCTTCTGCAAAATGGTTTCTGCATCTGTCAGCGTCGTGCCCACTGGAGCAGTAACGAGGTTCTCGCTAGTCATGACTTCGCTGATTGGAGTAGAATAGTCATGAACAAAACGAAGATCCCGATTTGTCAAAATCCCGATCAGCTTATGCTGCTCGTCCACAATTGGAACACCGGAAATCCGGAATTTAGACATTACCTTCTCCGCGTCAGACACCAAATGATCTGCCTGTAAGGAGAATGGATTCGTAATAACGCCGCTTTCCGAACGTTTCACACGGTCAACCTCTTCTGCCTGCTGCTCTACACTCATATTTTTATGAATAATGCCGATTCCGCCTTCTCTGGCAATAGCAATGGCCAAAGGTGCTTCCGTGACCGTATCCATCCCCGCACTGATCAGAGGGATATTCAGCTTTACGGACTCACTCAATTTTGTGGAAACATCCACTTCCTTCGGCAGAACTGCCGATTTTCTAGGAACCAACAGTACATCGTCAAATGTGAAGCCCTCTTTACTAAATTTATCTTCCCACACTCGGGTTATTCCTCCTTTTGTCGTCTTCCTGCGGACTACATACAAGCTGTCTGAGCGGCGCGGGACGGCGTTTACATATGATTTTCAGAAATATATTATTGCAATCTTAGCAAAGGGCATATGGGCTGTCAAGGCGCAAGCTTACCTTTTTACGCGGCCTCGTTTAACGTGCTCTTAAATCCTTAACCCGTGTATATCTGTCCTTATAGGGTGGACAAGAACCTCTGAAATTTTATGCTATATAAATAAATAGAGTCACAATGGGTATCCATTGTGACTCTATAGGTTGTTCGCTTGGCGGCGTCCTACTCTCCCGGGACCCTGCGGTCCAAGTACCATCGGCGCTGGAAGGCTTAACGTTCGTGTTCGGGATGGGTACGCGTGGAACCCTTCCGCCATCACCACCAAACATGATTTTTCGGAGCATAGCTCTTCAAAATCGCTGCGAGAAAATATCAAACCTTGATATTCACCCTCAGTGTGCTCAGATGTTTGATCACCTGAAAACTAGATACGAAACGAATGTGCGTTGTTAGATTGATCATTAGCGTAATGCTTCCGAAGCTAGCTTTACTTCGCAAAGCTCTGCGGATGCTTTCGTAGCTAGCTTTGCTTCGCAAAGCTCTGCGGATGCTTTCGTAGCTAGCTTTGCTTCGCAAAGCTCTTAGGATAAGCCCTCGACCGATTAGTATTGGTCAGCTCCATGCATTGCTGCACTTCCACCTCCAACCTATCTACCTCGTGGTCTTCAAGGGGTCTTACATACTGGGAAATCTCATCTTGAGGGGGGCTTCACGCTTAGATGCTTTCAGC
>NZ_JAGFIP010000023.1:0-62195 GCF_017582705.1 Paenibacillus sp. F411 | reverse complement strand
GAGTAAATGAACTCGAAAATCCGAACTCATCGCGCCACTGCAGCGGATCTGGAGTAAATGAACTCGAAAATCCGAACTCATCGCGCCACCTGCAGCGGATCTGGAGTAAATGAACTCGAAAAACCGTACTCGTTGCGCCACTTTGGCCTGTCTGGAGTAAATGAACTCGAAAAAACGAACTCGTTGCGCTGCTGCAGCGGGTCTAGAGCCAACGAATGCGAAAAACCGAACTCATTGCGCCGCTGTGGCGTGTCTGGAGTAAATGAACATGAAAAACTGAACTCGTTGCGCTGCTGCAGCGGGTCTAGAGCCAACGAACACGAAAAAACGAACTCGTTGCGCCACTATGACGGTTCTGGAGCCAATGAATGCGATAATCCGAACTCGTTGCGCCGCTGCGACGAGTCTGGAGCCAACGAACTTGAAAATCCGAACTTATCGCGCCACTACAGCGGTTCCAAAGCCAACGAATGCGAAAAACCACACTCATCGCGCCACTGCAGCGGATCTAGAGCCAGCGAACGCGAAAAACCACACTCATTCCAGCCGCTGATCGCGCCCGCGCCCCCGCGCCCGCGCATGGCGCGCACGGCGCGCGTCAGCTTCTTTTTTTCCTAAACCTATGGAGTACAGACAGCACAATGCCAACCACCAGCGCGCCGAAGCTGGCGTAGATAAGACACCACTTGATTAGTGTAAAGACGGGCGTCATCTCGGCAATGACGGGAGTCCGGGCAGGATAGCGGTACATCACCAGCGAGGAGCCGAGATTCTCCAGCCAGTCAAACCCCCAGCCGCCCAGTGGCAGCAGATTGACAGCCCTCCACCGACTGCCCGAGGACAGAAAGACATATGCGGCAGTCAAAGCAATCGTCAGGAAGCCCAGGTACACCAGCGGCCAGATCACATCAAAGGTAAAGCGCGCCTCAATGTAATGTGCTCGTCCCTCCTCCCCATAGATCTCTGCAATCCGGTACAAGTCTGCCGAGGTGTACCACAGCGAGGAATCCGGAGATTCCCCGCTCCCCGATGCGGACTCCGACAAGCTTGCCTGCCTTGGCAGGACCCATGCGATAAAGCCCGCGAACACCAATACCGCCACAGCAACCCACTTCCAATTCACCATCTGGTACAGACGCTCTGTAAAAAATATAACCCACCGACGCATTCCCCGGCCTCCTCATCCCTGTTAGAATCACCCGGCACGATCCCGGGCTGAGCATGACATCAATTTGACCCTCACAACTCCTCACGACTTCAAACACATCCAAAATATCAACCCTTCGCTTAAATCTGTACTGCGCGTTGCTCCCAGCGCGCGGTGGTGCGAAACGGGTGTCACACGCCAATCTATAATCATCCCGAAATCCAAGCGAACTGCGCGGAGCGCGAAACCTGTCTCAACCGCTCACTCTCTATCCATACCCATATCCCCGTCCATTGTCCCTGCACCTGGCTTACATCAGCACTCTATATAAAAAAACAACCCCGCGTCCTTTTCCTGCCCTCAGGCATTCCAGGAGATGACGGGGCTGTAAGCCGCTCAGGCCTAAACCTGCATGTTGTTTAGTCTTTGATCCGCCTGCCGCAGACTCTGCACACTGCGTTCATTACTGTATAGCAGTTCATCCACGGAAGCCTTCAGCTCCTCCATGGTCGCCGCCGTTTGCTGGGAAATCGAAATAAATTCATGGGTCACATCATAAGTGGACTGATTGGCTTCCGTTACACCGGTAATCATCCTTTCCATTTCCTCCGCCTTACCATTCAAATTCCCAATGTCCGCGTCGATCTGCTGGAAGGCTGCCCGGGCGCTTGAAGTCGTCTCCGAGCTGCCTGCGACTCTGGACACAACCTCATTCAGGCGGTGCAGCGTGTTCTGGGAGTACATCGTAATATCCGATAAATTGTTCGAAATCCGTTTGGCAGAATCACCGGCAGATTCTGAAAGCTTGCGAATCTCGCTGGCAATGATCAAAAAGCCTGCTCCATACTGCCCTGACCTGGCGGCCTCAATGCTCGCATTGACCGACAACAGATTCGTCTGGTCCGCGATAGCACGAATGACCTGATTGAAGCCCTCCGTTTCCGTAATTCGCCCATCCAGCTCCTTCATGCTCTGGGAAAGGGTGAGCAGTACCGTTTCCAGCTCCTTCATGAGCACATCCATCTCCGTGATCCGGAGACCGCCTTCATGGGAAGTCACCTTGGCTTGCGCCGCTTGCTGATTCAGCATATGCACAGCCTCCGTCATCGCTGTAAGCTGCTGGGAGGTTTTGTGGATGTTGTCGGTGATCGTTTGGGTGGACGCGGCCTGCTCGTTCGCTCCCTCCGTCATTTCTTCAAAGGCAGTTCCCATACGGCGGAACGCTTCCAAATTGTCAATGCTTGCTGCCGTGATCGAGGTCAGCTCCGTGGAAATGCCGGAGGTTTCCTGGAGGAGATGCTCTTTTTGCTGGGACATTTGTTCATATAAGGTCTGGCTTTGAGAGGAAGACGCCGCAATATCCTTCACCAGGCTTCCCGTAACCTTGGAGAAGAAGAGCAGGATGACCGACCCGAGAATGTAGAGATAGAATGCCGAGCTGGAAGCGTATTTTTCCAATCCGAGGACTTCACTTTGCCCGAACAAAATATACAGTATTAACACCAAACCACAGATAATCCCGGTCAACAAATAAGAGCGATACATGTACACCATCGACAAGATCAGAATCACAAAAACTGCGAACACATTAACGAAATCCGGCTTTAACATGGACACGCCAAACGTAATTAACGTATAGCCAACAATAGGTATGAACGGAATATAGGTCACAGCCCGATGCCGAAAATGAAAAAATGCAAAGGAGCCTAGCATCACCACATTGCCGATGAGGTTCATCAGGATCATGTCCAGGCTTGCTCCAAGACCAACCAGACTCCCAATCGATAATAGCCCGTTCATCACCAAAATTTTAAAAATCCAACCGTTCTTCCGCCGAAGGTCATCGCGTAAATGCTGCTGCAGATGTGTCATGCCTGAAGTCCCCTCACTCAATGTCGAATATTGTCGTAAATTGCTATAAATGATTGTACATGGTGACGCCTCTTTTCAACAGGATAATATTTCATGAATAGGTTTACGATTTGAAGACGTTTGTAAAAAAAAAGCAGCCCGCCCTCTTTGGAGGACAGACTGCGATAGGCATCATTTATTTATTATTGCTGGGCTTTGCTCTGTGCCAGCTTCTCAAGCATGACAGATATAATCTGTGCCCCTTCCGCCCTTGTAGCCTTCTCTTTGGGCGCAAAACGCTCATTGCTGCGGCCATTAACCATTTCGGCTGTATATGCAGCATCCACTGCAGCTACAGCCCAAGGACTGACCTCCTCACGGTCTGCGAAGCCTAGAGCTCTCCCCGGCGCACCAGTGCCCTTGGTTTGCATGGCATAGGCTCGCATGAGCATGACTGTCATTTCTTCACGAGTGAGCTCCTCATTCGGGCCAAAGGTGCCATCAGGACGGCCTGTAATGATGCCGGCCTGCACGGCTGCGGACAGCTCTTTGGCATACCATTGCTCCGGGTTTACGTCCGTAAAAGCCGCAGCATGCTCGAAGCCTTCAAGCCTCAGGCTTCGAACGAGCATGGCGGCATACTGAGAACGGGTCAGTGCCTGTTCAGGAGCAAACTGCGTATGGCTGATTCCGTTCATAATATGCTTGGCAGCCATGTTTCGTATAGCATGGTAAGCCCAGTGCTCTTCTTTAGCATCGACAAAAGCTTTTTCGTATTCCATAACCATATATTTGCCGGGTTCCAGCAGCTCAGTGACTATGAAGCCACCCCTCGCTTCCCCGCCTGCATATTTAACATGATCCTCTTCATCCCATTGGTACATGCCTAGCAGCTCCGTTTGGGTATCACTATCTGTTTTAAGCTGAAGGGTGAGCGGGCTGTTAAACTGCTTCAATATCTTCTCAGCACCATCTGCTGTAACGATGGACAACTGCACATTGTGCACAGCACTTGCCGGGTTCAACTTCGCTTTGTAAAGTGAGGCTGCTTCATTCATCAAGTCATTCATATTGCGCTGGAATGCGTCTGGTCCGAACTTCAGCTTAACGGCTGCACCTTCAAGCTGTGATTCCTTTAGAAGCGAGCGCAGCTGGGACAGCACGTTGCCAGGAACCTTAATCTTCAGATTGTCTCCGTCCACTACCAGCGTATGGATTGGGTTGAACATAGCCGAATCGCCATAGAGTAGCAGCTCTTGATCTTGAACAGTAACCGGGACACTCAGAATGCCTTGACTCACCTTAGGGTTCTTTAGGACCACCTGCCCCGGCACGTCTTGTGCCCGGATCGGTGTGGATGCCGGCTCCGGCGCAGGGTTCAGTACTGGCGAGGGAGACGGCTCCGGTGCGGGATTCGGTACAGGCCCTGGTGCCGGAGAAGGCACAGATCCTTCCTCTGCCTGATCTGCCAGCCCTTGACTGACTCCATCACCTAATGCTGCAGTGATATGATCAAAATACAAGGTGCTCTGCAGCTGCTCGCCATCCACCGCATTTACGTAAATGGCAAATTGCTGTACCTTAGGCAGATGCTGAGCATCGAGTTTTTTGCCGGCATTGGCGCGATCCCAGCTGGCGGTTGTAAAATCCTTAAAAGCAATTTCAACCTTCCTCGACACCTTGTTTCCAAGAGACGGATAAGCTTCAAAAGTAACGCCATTCGCCTTGAGCTGAATGACCAGCTTTTGCTTCTTTCCATCAGGTGTCATCCAGAAATGCAGCTCATTCCACGCTGACCAGTCCCGTCCTTCGGAGGACAACAGCTTGATTCGACCTCCATAGCCATTGCTGGCAAGGGAATAATCATACTGTAAGCCATACTCTCCCTCCCGCGCGCCCTCACCACTCAGGCTTAGCACAACAGGATCGCCGTTGGAGCTGTATACATTGTCCAGTGCGCTTTGATCACCACCGTAGTTCTCAAAGGTGTCCACAATCGCCGGATCCTCATGCGGCTCAGCTTCAACATTTAGTAATCGAACCTGATCCACATAGATCGGTCCGGTATAGTTCCAGTCTGTAGCAGCAAAAACAAGTACCAGATCTCGGGCTTCCGGCTCGTAAACCTCCAGAGAGACAGTATATTTCAGCCGCCCATCTTCTTTTACAAAGTCTTGCTTGGTCAGCTCTGTCAGGCCCTCACCCACCTTGACATAACCGCCGTCTGTTAAATTCATGATGAGATAGGGCTTGAATACACTGTCCGGTGCAGATTCCGGAATCAAAATATCATATTCAATCCTGTTCACTCTAGACATATCCACTTGGTGATGCAGATGAGGCAGCTTGATCTTAACCTCTTGGTAGGTCCCGGACTTCCCATTCGGCGCATCCGTAAATTGAGCCTGGAGACCAATAGACCCGCCTCCGACTTCCGCTGCATGGTACACACTGCCGGTTACGCTGGCATCTTCTGCCGTCCAGGCCCCTTCATAAACAGCTCCGGCTAGATCCTGATCAAACGTATATGCGTGCAGCAATAGTTCAGCATATACCTGGACCGCCGCCTTTTGCACTTGAATGGTCCCGTCTGTAAAGACGGCCTTGGCTTCAATCGTTACCTTCTGTCCATTATGCTCAGGTCCCGGGCTCCATACAGCTTCATAATAGCCACTCAACGGATTATACTGCATCATTCGCTCCGATTCCCCGTCCATGGAGTAGGTTACTGCTGTAACCGTTCCATTATAGGCGCCGGCACGAAGAGTAATGTCCCCTCTAACAGTTTGTCCGGGTGTCGGAGTCAGCAGATAGAAGTGCGGCTGTTTGCTTTTGCTGCTTACCTGCATGCCATAGACATTAGCGCCTTGAAGAGAATCATTGAAGGCCGTGTAATCGTCGTTATAAAAAGCGGTAAAGTCATCCAGCATCTCATGGCTTCCATACAGCGGGTGGTCACGATAAGGGACCCAGAAATGCTCGCTGTTTCCGTTCCGCCAGGTTAGTAAGTAGGTGACTTCTCGGGCTGCAGGATTGGCTTTGATCTTGCCCAGCAGCTGTGTGAACCATTCTTTGCGGGCATTGTTCGTCAGCAGCATCCCACTATCGCCGCTGTTGCCAGATTTCTGCTTTAATCCGACCTCTGTGAGTGCGGCTACCTTTCCTCTCTCTTTCGCCATCTTGGCAATGACAGCGGTATCTGCAACCAGGCCGTCCATCCAAGCTTCTGTATGAGCGCTGTCATAGGCATCCATACCTAAAATATCGACGTAAGCATCGCCAGGATAACGGCTTAAATAGCCCGCCTCTCCGTGGAAGCCGTTATTCGGAGAATAAGAGTACAGGAAGTTATGCACTCCTCTTACATCTCTCAGATACTCCACCGTGTATCGAAACAAATTTTTATACTCCTCCGGAGATGAGAATGCCGCTCCCCACCAGAACCAGCTCCCGGTATTTTCATGCAAGGGCCTGAATATAACAGGGATATCGCGACCCTGGCCATCCTTCATCTTCAGGGCAAATTCAGCAATCATATCCAAATACTGATTGTAGTCCTCGTTCTGATCTCCCCCAGGCAGAACGCGGCTAACCGCCGGCGTTGTATCCCAGGAACCCCCGCCAGTGACAAAGTTGGGAGCATGCATGCTTAGGGTTAAGATGCCATTACGTTCATAAGCCATTTTCATGACCTCAGCCAACGCTGTTCCGTTCTGCTCCCGGGTACTGGAAGGCAGCCCCGGCTCCTCTTTACCCTCAAGAGACAGCGTATCCCACCCATACACAGCCGGGAACGCACCCACGGCATTCAACACATCCGATTGAGTACCGTCGAACACCTCCATAGTAAGGCCCTGCGTTGTAGCATGCTGTTGCCCGAACAGCATCGACTTGCCGCGAATGCCCTGCATAAAGGCAAAGAGTGATTTCACCGGGTCTGAGGCTTGAGAATCAACGAGAGTGAGATCCTCTTTGCCAAAGCCTTCGGTTTGGATGACAGCTTGCGGTTTAGGGTCAATCACCGGTTTCACACCTCCGTTAAATGAAGCCTCCCAAAGCCTGATGTTATCAATGAACACGGGACCGTCATACACGATACCGCCTGCAACAAAGCCAATATGCAGCTTGCTCTTTCCCATTCCCGAAATCAGGAAGCTGGCTTCCATCTTAGCTAGCTTCTTCTGTATACCGTCAATTTCTTCAGTTACAACCTCCAGATCAGAGATACTCCGGTCATTCGTTCCGAGACCTTCTTTGACCCAGCCGGGGTCCAGCACCAGATAAGGCTTGAGCTGCGTGGAGTGATACGGCTGCGCCAGATCGTCCAGAGATATATACATGTCAAAGGTGACTTTCTTGGCCTGATGAAGCTCTGGCAGCTCCCCGCCTACACGAAGCTCCTGCCAATCCTTGGAGGGATCCGTCAATACAGCATTGATTTGCAGTGCTCCTCCAAGATCTGAGGTGTGCTCAAGAGGGAGAGATCCGAAGGCAGCCTGGTAAGCATGTGAAGCGTCCGTGCTCCACCCCTCCAAGCTTTGATTGAAGGTCGTCTCCGCATGTGCTTGGCCCGGCCCAGCACCTGATCCGGAATCATCCGAGACAGCAGCTGTAAGCACTACATCATCTACATAGACAGCGCCTTTAAAGCTGCTCTTATATGCTGCAAATTGCAGGATGAGATCCCCCTGCTGTCCTGCCTCGGTGATGAGATCCTCCTTATGAATTACTGCATATTCCAGACCGTTAATCCGTTGCCTTGTTTCCTGCAGCACGAAGTAGCTTTGCATGGTCCCCAGTGACTTCCAGGGGGTATTTAACCCGGTTTCGACTTTGAATTGACTCGATGCCTCCCAGCCCTCGATGGGCACATAAATGTCATACTCTACTTTAGAGTAAGAAGAAATATTGTGAATGCCAACCCCTATTGTAGCGCTTTCATAATCTCCCCCGCTAAAGCTCAGGTTTACCTTTAAAGCGCCTTCATTTTCCGGACGCTGTAAATCTCGGCTATGCTCCACTGCCGAAACAGGCTCTGCCGCAAAGTAGCTCCCCCATTTCTTGCTAAAGCCCTGGTGATTCTCTTCAAAATGAAACGTGAGTAAGCCCTTCTCCGTGGACTGTGAAGACACGGGTTCACCCGCAGCCACTCCGCCTGCACTGCTCATGACCATGGCTGACATTAACACCGAGGAAATCAAAGGCTTCCATCGCCATTTTCTCATCCTTTCGCCTCCTTCTATAACCTAATATTTAACTTATAATTTCTAATTATTACTTTAATATTAAACTTAATTAAAATCAATATTTACTTTAATAAAAGGTAGATCATCAAAAATAAGAACACAAAAAAGCACCAGGTGACAACCTGGCGCATTCATAAACGTTTAGATCTTGCTTGGCTCTGCCCCCATCTCTCGGGAAATTAAAGGCTTAACCGAGTCCCTGTAAACAATACGTCCCTTGACCAAAATCCTCCCTTGAGCAGCCTGATCATCTTTAATCTGGCTTACTACGGCACGGATCGCTGTTTCCGACATCTTCTCCATATCTACTTCAATCGTGGTCAAATTCGGTTTGGAGATTGTAGCGTACAGATCATTATCAAAGCCGGCCACCGAACAGTCATCAGGCACACTGTACCCGTTCTTCACCAAAACGCCAATGACGTTATAGGCCACTTGATCGCAGTTGCACACGAATGCAGTTGGCATTTGCTTCGGCAGCTGAATTTGGATATAGTTACCCGATTCATCACGGTCCGGAATCACATATTCATCGACCAATGGAATGCGGTGCTCCAGCAGCGATTTGTAATAGCCCAAAAAGCGGTCTTGTATACTGCTGGTAGAATGAATACTGCCTACAAAGGCAATGTCCCTATGGCCATTTTTGATCAGATAATTCGTCATCTCGTACATCGCGTAGTAATTATCGGTAATCACAGAGTCCACTTCTGTTTCATCTGTGTAGAAATCAAGAAATACGTATGGTGTCTCCATCGTCTTGAGCAATTCAATATATTCACTGCTGATCTGGCCCAGAATGATGAAGCCGTCCACTTTTCTTTCGTGGTAAAGCCGAGGCAGCAGGAGCTCCTGCTCTTCCTCGAGGCTCAGCACATACAGGATGCCGTAATAATTGAAGTCGCCAAGCGCACGAGCGATCGTCTGATAAAATTGCAGATAAAAGGATTGATTCGGTCCCGCAAATCTTGCTGGAATGACGACTCCGATATTGTAGGAGAAGCCCTCCTTCATTGACTTGGCGGCCAGATTGAACCGGTAGCCTAACTCGGAAGCCGTTTCCTTAATCTTGTATTTCAGCTGGTCACTGACCCCTTCTTTGTCATTCAGAGCCTTGGAGACGGTCACCACGCTTACATTGAGCTTCTCAGCAATATCCCTCATTGTAACATTGTTACGTATCATGAACACCCTCTTTTGTAATCCCTCGTTGATAGCATTATACACAATAGGAGGGGGTTTCACCAGAGAACGTTAATACACCCATGTGCGCTGCAGCGGCTGCTCCACCTGCAGCACTTTGAGCAGCATTCTTTTTCTCATATCATATAAGGCATCTTGATGCGCCGGGTGGTCTGCGAGGTTGTCATATTGCATAGGATCGTTCGGTAAATAATAAAGCGACTCTCGGCCGTTTTCTTCACACACATACCGGTAATCCTTGGTCCGGATGTTCTTCCAGCCTTTAAATTCCATCAGCGCTTCTTCTTTACCTGCAAAACATTCATTGTACAGCAGAGGGCGAAGGGACTTGCCCTGTAATGACGCAGGAACCGGAATCCCGCAGCATTCCAGCACCGTCGGCAGAATATCTACCGCCTCGGTAATACCGCTAAATACCCGTCCCGGCTTTTGGATGCCGGCAGGCCAGCGGATGATGCAGGGCACCCGGCTGATGCAATCCTCACCCGGATATCCTTTTTGATAGCGAAGATGTTCACCCAGGTACTCTCCGTGATCCGATGTAAACACTACGATCGTGTTCTCAGACAGACCCAGGGCGTCCAAACGGTCCAGCAGCTTGCCGACATATTCATCCACTTCGCTCACCATCGCATAGTAGCCCTGCTTTACCGATCGAAGCTCCCGGTCGCTAAAGTAGCTGTCGCTGCGCTGGGATTCCAGATGCGGCGGGTAGTTCGGCACCGACAATTGATCCGGATCATACAGATCCAGAAAGCGCTGGGGTGCCACCCAAGGCGTATGCGGTGAATAAAAGCCCGCAATACACATCCATGATTCATGCTGATGACTTTCAATGAACTGCTCCGTCTGCTCTGCAACGAAAGCAGCATGCGTCACATCCTCTCTCCCCGGGAAAGCCGCTGCACGTTTCGGTTCCCGCTCCGGATGAGTAATGTGATCCTCCACCGCCATGATCCGATTCCAGTCCTCTGCCGCCGGTGGAATGCCCAAGCTGATATGCTCCAGCTCTTCCGGTGCCTTCATCCTCACCCAGGCCCGATAGGCATCCTCGTAACAGCCCGGCTCATCTGAAATTTCCAGATGATCGAAGCCATAATCCGGGTGAATCTCGCGGTGATCCCTGTTGGAATGAGGAAGAAAGTGCAGCTTTCCTATGTTCCCGGTAACATAACCATAGTTTCTTAACAGCTTGGGCAGAATGACCGTATCTTCAGGAACGGGCACTGCCATATGGGTAATCCCCAGTGAAGAAGGATAGCGGCCGCTTAGAAAGCTGATTCGGCTTGGCATACAGATCGGATTTTGCACAAAATAATGATCCAGGTTCACTCCCTCAGCAGCGAGGCGGTCTAGATTTGGGGTATGAATCTCTGGATTTCCATTGGCTCCAAGTGCATCCCACCGCTGCTGATCCGTATAAATGAACAACACATTAGGTCTTTTCACGTTCCAGTCCTCCCCATTAAGCAGGCATGCCTCTCACAATGCGAATTAAATGTTACCGATGGCGCGATCCTCACCGACTACCTCGTCATGCTCTTTAATATAGGACACAATCTCTTCGACCGTGGTGAAACAAATGCCTACATAGGTATCGGCAGCCCCGTAATAAATCGTAATCCTGCCGGTTTCTGCGTCTGCAAGAGCAGCGCAAGGGAAAATGACATTATCGACAAATCCCTTTTCCTCGTACCACATTTCCGGCGTCAGCACGAAATTTCCACAGCGGTATTTCACTCTGGAAGGCTCCTCTGCGTCAAGAAGAACCGCTCCCATGCTGTAAACATAGCCATTGCAGGTCTGTGACACGCCGTGATAAAACATCAGCCAGCCCTCGCTCGTTTCAATAGGTGCGGGGCCTCCGCCGATTTTGAGGGACTGCCACCACCCCTGTCCGCCCTTGCTCATAACATGGCGATGCCGGCCCCAATACAGGAGATCCGGGCTTTCACTCAAGAAAATATCACCGAATGGAGTGTGCCCGCTGTCACTGGGTCTAGAGAGCATCACAAAGTTGCCGTTTAGCTTCTTAGGGAAAAGAACGCCGTTCCGGTTAAATGGCAGAAACGGATTCTCTAGTCGGACAAAGGTCTTGAAATCCGTCGTTCTTGCAAGGCCGATCGCAGCCCCATGAAAATCCGTGCACCAGATGATGTAATAGGCATCCTCCACTTTTACCAACCGGGGGTCATATGCATATCTCGGCTGAAACGGCTCCCCCTTCTCATCGACAAAATGAATGCCTTGCTCTTCAATCCTCCAGTGAATGGCATCATCACTCCACCCTAAATGAAGATGCGGTCTTCCATTCACGGTTTCAGCGCGAAACACGCCAACAAATGTGTCTTCAAACGGCACCAGCGCGCTGTTAAAAATTCGGGAAACCCCTTTAACCGGGTTACGCCCGATGACCGGATTGCTGGTATAACGCCATACCGGCCCGTGAAAGCCCTCCGGTTTCTTTTGCCAGGGGATGTGAGGCAGGCTCTCCCCGATGAGGCGAACTTGTTGTTCAGCAGATTGTGTCATGTCGATATCTCCTTCAGTCCATGTTATTTATTTTACTGAGCCTTGCGTAAAGCCATTGTAGATGTACTTCTGTAACGACAGAAAAGTAATCAGCGTAGGAATGATCGCAATCATAATGGCGGCACTGATGACTTCCCATTGAGATCCGTAAGGCCCTTTAAACTTGAACAAGGCAGTGGATATGACCTCCAGGCCTTCCTTCGGCATGTACAAGAACGGCAGATAGAAATCGTTATAAATGTTCACGCCCTTGACGATGAAAACAGTCACAATAGCAGGCATAAGCAGCGGCAGAATAATTCTGCTGAAAATTGTAAAGTACGAGGCTCCATCCAGCATGGCGGACTCATCAAGTTGAATGGAGATGGTTCTTAGAAACTGAAGAAAGATATAGACTGAGATGATATCTGTTCCCAGGTTCAGCAAAATAACCGACATTCGGGTGTTAAATAGTCCAAGCTGATTAATAATCTGGAATGTAGCCACCTGAGTGGTAACGCTTGGAATGAGCGTCGCAATGAGAAATGCGCCCATAATCAGCTTACTGCCACGGAATTGAAACCGGCTCAGGACGTAGGCAATCATGGTACCGATCAAGATCGCCCCGATAATGGACGCCAACAGAATAAACGCTGTATTTAAGAAACCGATCAGCATATTTCCTTCTACAAATGCTCTCCGATAATTTTCAAAGTTAAAAAAATCAGCGGGAGGCGCCAACGAATTACTCAATCGGTATTCCTCCGGCGTTTTAAACGAAGTAAAGAATACGATAACGATCGGAACGAGCGCAACAAAGGCACCCAGGATCAGTGAGCCGTATTTTATACCCTGGCCCAGCATTCTTTTTGTCGAATACATTAGTGGTCCTCCTTCTCGCCAAACAGACGCTTCTGCAGTAAAGTAACCAAAATGACGATAATCAGCAGGATCACAGCCATCGCAGATGCTAAGCCGAACTTGTTGAATTTAAAGGCGGTTTCTACGGTTTGAATAACAAAGGTCTTGGTTCCGTTCGCCCCACCCGTCATAATATACGGAATTTCAAATACGCTGATCGCTCCGCTTACGGATAAGATGATATTGAGCTCTACAATTTTACGGATGCTCGGCAAAATAATATGCTTGAACTGCTGCCACCTGCTCGCTCCGTCAATCTCAGCCGCCTCGTAAATGTCACTAGGTATCGACTGGATCGCTCCCAGGAAAATAATAAAGTTGAAGCCTACGTATCTCCAAACCGACGTCATGGCCAACGATATATTGTTAATGTCGGGATTGAGCAGCCACTTTTGGGTTATCGATTCGAGTCCGAATAGCAGCAACAGGGAATCCAGCGTGCCTGCAGGACGGAAGAAAAACAAAAAAATAAAGCCGATCGCTACACCGTTCAACAGAAAAGGGAAAAACAGCGCCCCTTTGAACACATTCTTGGCCCGCACTTTAAATGTAAGCAGGGTTGCGAAGTACAAGGCAATCGCCATTTGAAGAAATGTAGCGAAAAAATAATACAGGCTTACGCGGAAAACAGAAAAATACTCAGGTGTGCTGAATACCTTGACATAGTTATCCAGGCCGATAAATTCTCTATTCGCACTGAAGCCATTCCAGTTAAAAAAACTAAAAAACACCATGCGATATAATGGATAGTACGAGAAGGTGATCAATAAAATCATTGGCAGCAACGAAAAAGAGATAATAATAACCCTTCTTTGTGCTTTATAGCTTAAATTTGAAAATGAAAGTTTACTGCTCATAGGGTTCCCTCCGCTCTCGGCGCTCTAGACGGACATTTTGTATATAAGCGAGCGGGGAAACGAAAGGAATTTTCGCTTCTCCCGCTGCGGGTTTTTATTGTCCGGTCACTTGCTTCTGTGCTTCATTCCACTTGCTGTTCAAATCTGCGATGATATCCTCGAAGGACTCATCCCTTAAATCCAGAGCCGCTTCAATGATCCGCTGTTTGAAGTTTGGCTGCCAGAATCCGATTTCCGCCTTCTGATCAATCTGGTCCAGCCACCCTTCCTGCCCTTCCTTCGCAGGCACTTCTGCAATCAGCTCTACACCCAGTTCATCAAACGCACTCAAGGTTTCCGGCATTGGCTGGCCTTTGATTGGTGAAATCGCGCCCTGCTGCTCTGAAAATCCGGACTCTTCAAGGAACCAGTAGAACCAGGCCTTTGCCGCTTCTTTATTCTTGGAGTGCTTGCTAATCGCAAGCTTGTAGTCTCCGCCGCTAGCAGAGTACATTTTCCCGTTCGCTTGAGAAGGGAAGGGCATGTAGGCAATATCATCTGGATTTTCTGCAGCACCCTGCATTTGAGTAATTGCCCAGGATCCAAGAACCATCGCACCAATCTCACCTCGGCCCATCATCGCCTTGGAAGACTCCCAATCGGTTGTCGTAGGATCTTCTTCAATAAGGCCTTCCTTAGCCAGATCGTACATCAGCTTATACAGCGTGTGATGCGGCTTGCCAGGAGCAAAAGGATCTTGGGAATTAGGAAGCTGAATGTTTGTAAATTCAGGGTCTCCAGCGATCGAGAGACGGTTGTTCTCCCACTGATTTAAGGTCCAGCCGGCCGCGTAGTTTGTGTAATAAGGGATCGCATCCGTTTTCTCTTTGATCTGTCTCATAGCTGCCATAAACTCATCGGTGGACTTCGGAAGCTCACTGATGCCAGCTTGTTCAAATACGGCTCTGTTGTAGACAATGCCCTGTGCATTGACAATCATAGGAATTCCGTATGAGGTTCCTTCATGGCTTTTTTCTTGCGGATACATATATTTGCCGCTCAATTCCTCAATGGTGCCCAGCGGTTCAAAAAACTGTGGAAGATCGGAAGGAATGATATCATTCGGGATCAATAGCACGTCCCCGTAATCCTCTGTGTTCAGCCGCATCTTCACTTGTCCCTCATAATCGGACAATGCCTCAAAATTAACAGTGACATCCGGATACTTCTCGTTGAACTTCGGAACATACTGCTTCTTGAACACGTCATCGACAATGTCAGTACGATTCGTCAGGACCGTGATTTCACCGCTTACACTACTTTCTGAAGATGCTTCTGAGCCGTTAGGCTTGGCCGCAGGCTGCTCCGTACCTTCTTGATCTCCCGACCCGCATGCAGCCAGCATCGACAGCATAAGAATCCAAACCAAGGATACTGAAAGTAATTTTCTCATTCTTTTACCCACCTTTTTAGGTTATCGTTAACTTCATTAAATAATATAGTTTGTTAACGCTTACTTGTCAATAATTTTTAGCTAAAAATTATATTTATTATCTTAATAATAACCTTATATATTATATTATTTAAAGTTAATATTACCTAAATATAAGTGCAATGGTTATCCACCTTTGTTCATCTTTTATTGTTCATGCAAAAAAACGCCTTTCGCTCCCCCTTGAGGGCAGCGAAAGGCGTTCCTTCCATTCTGTGTATAGCCTTGCGTACGACTTCTCTTTCTTTAATCCCGCCCGTATACCTCAATTTGTGTTAATGCCGGGAACGGAGACGGATCGTCCGAGGGGATTAGCTCGCTCAAGGTTACCCACTCAATGCTTTTGGGCTCTACGGCAAAGGACTGCGGCTCCCCGCTCTTTTCCAGATGAACCACCTGCTTGCTGCCATCGGAGAAGGTCAGTGTCGCTTGTGTCCAATAGTTATCATGCGGGAAATCTGCACGAAGGGTCAAAGCTACGCTCTCCACCTCCACCGTTCGGCCAAAATGCACAGTAATCGCTGCATCCGCCCGCTGATTGATGCCCCAGGATTCGAACGGCCAAGATCCATGAGAGTGGGAAATGGTATTGCCGTTAATCGCGTTTCGTGGAGCAAATACGGACTCGCCCCGGGTCTGCACATTCGCTGAAGCATGCGGGAAGCACTGCTCATTGTCCGATTGATCAAAGCTGTTGTACGCGAGGTTCTTGGTCGCAGACCGCTCGTCCTCAGTAGCCAGCCGCGCCTGAAGCACATGCACACTGCCGGTAAAGGATTTCGGCGAATAGGATACCCGCTTCTCACTTGGAGGTACAGGATAACGATATGTATTCCCTTTCAGGTAAACATACGCCGGTGGAATCGTATCCTCCAGCTGAATAACGAGATAGACGCCAGACTCCGAGCTGTTCAATACAATGACATCGCCTTCTTCATAAGCCTGCTTGTACACCAGTACCGCCTTGTCCTCACCCTGGTGCTCTGCCTTTACCGTGCCGTCTGCCTGTTCAATGGAAAGTGATAACTGTGTCATCTGCAAAACCTCCGTTGTAATAAGTATGCCAAGCTGAAAGCGCCTTCGATTCCTTGCACGAAAACACCACTCTCCTTATTGTATTGGAATTGCCCTATAAAATCTCCCCTTTTGCCATAAATTATTGAAAAGTAAAAAAAGCTGCGGGACCAACTTGTAACGTGGGTCCTGCCTGGCTTAAGCTTGCTGCGACATCTCCCGGAGCTGCCAGCCATATCAGCCCCTTTAATATAATTTGAACACTTCAAAAAACCGATGAAGGCTCAGGAGATTATCCTGTGCTTCCATCGGTTTTTTCTGCGATTGCAAACGTTTATCCAATTCTCTCAATCATCAGCGATGCGCCTTGACTAGCTGGCAGTAAGTTTATAGCTCTGTTTATGCCGTACATCTGCAGACTTACCGTGTCTCCCGCCGAAAGATTTACAATTACACTTGCACTGAATTGGCTTTGGGGGTTATTGGGCTCGATCGTTGATGCCCTAACCTGCACGCCGCTCACATTGATTCGCGTGCTGACTAACAGTGGTTCCGTTAAGTTAATGCTATAACTCAGCTTATATCTTCCTGCTTCATTGACGATGAATGTAGTAGTTCTTGAAGAAGATATATACGAACCCATATTTTGTGCATCCGGCAGTGGTATGTCAGTACCGTTCATAACAACCGCCATAACATATCCACTCGTGTTAGCAGCAAAACCGGTATATGGACCGTAATCCATTCCGTCCGCTCCAGGAAGCCCCTGTGATCCGGCTGGTCCCACTGGACCGGCTGGACCTGTGGCACCTGGTGCTCCATCATTGCCTGCTGGGCCCTGTGGTCCGGCTGGTCCCGCTGGACCTTGCGGTCCTGTGGCACCTGGTGCTCCATCGTTGCCTGCTGGGCCCTGTGGTCCGACTGGACCTGGCGCCCCTGTTCCTGCCGGTCCCTGTGGACCTACTGGACCTGCTGGGCCTGCCGGTCCTTGTGAGCCTGGAGAGCCTGGAGAACCTGAGGAGCCCGATGGTCCCTGCGGCCCTTGAGGTCCCGCAGGCCCTGGTGGCCCGGCCGGTCCAATCGGTCCTTGTTCTCCATGTTCTGCTACTGGAGGCTTGATCGTCCGCACCTGATCAACCGCCTCAATTACAAGTCCGCTGCCGCCCGATGCTGTAAGCGTTACAGGCGTGCCAGGCAGCAGATTGGATCTTGGTATAGGTTTCTTGCTTCCTTTTCCATAGAACAAACTCTCATCAGTAATATCGAAAGAGAGCGTTTCTCCAGATTGCTTAATTGTGATAGTATCTTTTGTAATACTGCTGACAATTCCACTGACTGCCTTGCTCTTTCCATCCATATAAGGCAGTGCATTGGCAAGCAGTACCGTCATCTGAGCGCGGGTAACTTCTACATCCGGCTTAAATGTACGGTCAGTGAAACCCTGCATAATCTCGAGGCGAACTGCCGCGTTGACATAACCTTTATATTCCGGGGAAACTTGAGCAGCGTCCCGGAATGTCGAAGCAACTCCTGTGAGTGCCAATGCATCTCCCTCACGTTTTGTCGCCCGAATGATCAGCCTGGAGGCCCACTCCCGGCTCGCGGCCTGTCTGCCCCATGCAGAAAGCTGCTTTTCCTCGGCAGGGTCAATCAAGCCTTTCTCAATCGCCAGTGCCACATAAGGTTTGGCCCAAGTGTCTACTGAGAGAGGGTCAGTCTGGTTTTCGGTCTCTGAGTTGTCCCAGCCCAAAAGACGAATGACCTGCGCGATGGTTTCCTGTTTCGTCACACTTTCGTTAGGCTTAAAAGCTCCTGACGGCTCTCCTGTTACCACACCCATCAGTGCCATCTTTGAAATTTCTTTTTCCGCCCATGGTACCCGATCAATATCCTTAAACGAGCTGGCCGCCAACACATCCTCTAGCGGATTGAGCGCAACCACAACTGCAAGCGCAGCTAAGGCATGATACAACTTCTTCTTCATACATGTTCTCCCTTCGTCTTAGCCAGACATTTGTATGTACCGGGTGCAGCGCTGAAATCCATGATGTCTAAATAATAGGGTATTCCAGTAGATTATTGTCATATGTTTACAAATGAAAGCATTTCATATCATTATATCATTCTCTGGTAGAAAAGATACCTTCACCTCCTCCGGCAGCGGGGGATTGGATTTTACGAAACAGCTTCCCGCTTCTTGTCAAGCGACAGGTACCACTGTACCGGGCGGAGGTAGAGAAGCTTCATATCGTAGTGGCTGTCCTTGAAGGCGAAACGACTCGGCTGCCGGATTCACAAGCGAACAGGATGCGGATGCCCTCTTGCTGCTCGATACGCAAAGCTTGTATGTCAGACATGTGCCCCTCCTTGTATGTATTTCATAATTTAGTGTTCAAGTTTGGATGGGTTACGGATGTATTGGCTTTACCCGATTGATGAAATCGAATAATCAAATCTGTGGACAAATCGAAAAATAAAAAGACAGAGGCCCGTTCCAGCCGGCGCCTCTGTCGGTTGACTCTTATTCACTAGACATGCTCGATAATTTCAGCCACATCCAGTCTGGATTTCGGCAGTGCTGCGTTAAAATCGGATGGTGCCCGGTAGCCCAGCGCAACCACGACACAGGAGCTGAATCCTTTTTCATGCAGGCTGAATTCATCGTCGAGCGCCTGAAGATCCATACCTTCCATTGCGACAGCATCAATGTCCAGTGCCGCCACCCCGAGCAGGAAGCTGCCCAGATTGAGGTATACCTGCTTCTCCGCCCACTGCTGAACATCCTTGTAGTCAAATTTATGGAAGTCCACGAACATTTTTCGGCCGTTATGGTTATCCGTCTTGAAATTCCCTTGAGCAAAGCGACCGTCCTGATCTTCTCGATCTGTAAGATGCTGCAGATACTCTTCTGAAATATCTGTTTTGGTTGCGAACACCACCACTGCCGCAGCATTCAACACCTTGGATTTGTTAAAAATGAACAGCCCCTCTGCTGCACGAGCCATTCTTTTCTTGCCCTCGTCGGTTTGAGCAATGATAAAATGCCACGGCTGCAAATTGGTCGATGACGGGGCCAGCTGCAGCAAAGCCTCAATGTTCCTCATATTCTCACTTGAAATGCTTTTTGACGGATCAAACTCTTTGGCGGAATAACGCTTTTTCATAGCCTCCATGACATCCACGTGTGCACACTTCCTTTACTCTTGATTATGACCGGATCTGCCCTTGGTCAGTATGCACATGTGGAGATGGCGCTATTCGCGGCGTCTACTCCTCAAAATCCTCCAGAAAGTCTCCGTCTTCCTCGCTGTGAAAATCTCCTACATATTTTGCACGATCAAGCGGAGATGCTTTTTTTCGGTCAAGCCATACTATTTTGAGAATTTGACTCTGTAGAATCGTAACCACTTTTCCATCAGACTTTTTAATATCTACGTAGTCTGTTCCTACCTGACTTAAAAGCCCTCGGATGTTCTCAGACTTCTCCCCGGACACAACTTCAATGATAACCTTGCTGCCTTTGTGCCGGAACAACTCAAAATTCAGATTACTGTTGATCCCGGCCAGCCGAAGCTGAATTAGCGGTTTTACTCCTTTAATGATTTTGAAACAACGGTTACGATTGAATTTATGCCTGGAAACAGGCTTATGACAGGCACAATCCTTCGGATGCTTTATGACTTTGAGGTGACAGTCTTTTTTTACCCACGCTTTCGACCTCTTTGGGGTCCTATTCATGTTAAACCTCCGCATCATTTTTGTATTTACGGTATGTATATGCCTATACAAAGAGGTGTGCTTGAGTCAAATGCCTAGGGCCTAAACATTTAAATCCTTAAAACATAGGCATGCAACCAGACCCATAAAGGCGAAAACCCATATACTGTTCTAAACTCTTCTAGGAGGTTCCCGATCGGTGCAAAAATTAAAAACACGTGAAAGAATTGGGATTAGTTCGCCAACGACGTCTTTACCTGAACAACAATTTATTGAACTTCGAGCATGCATAGAAGAAGCCAATCATATTCTGCGGTCTCTTGGCAATCCAAAACAACCTGAAAATCCAAGACAGCTGCAGTTAAAGCTGGCTTCATTAATAAACAAGCATGTGAAATTGAACATTGCTTATCAAGGAATGTTCAAATCTTTGCAAGGTATACTCGTTCAGGCGGGGCGTAATTATGTGCAGTTATGTACGGGGAGTCATCAACGATATGTCATGTTTGATGACCTGATTTCGGTCACCACGAGTCTACGCAGCTCTAAATTTCCTCATCATACGGATAACCCTTATTTAAGTAACAAGCTAAATTGCCAAATTTTATACAATTACTCAGACACGGTTTCTGGAAGTGTGAGATTGCTGAATCGGTTTTATGGCATTCCATTAAGCGTCGCTCTGCTGGAGCAAGTCGGCAGGAAAATCAGAGTGCGTCATGCCCCGAATGTTGAAGTGTCTGGAATTTTGTTAGATACGACAGAGCAAGCGATTGTCATTCGAACGGCAAAGAAGAGAAGAACCATCGAACGGGTCCCTTTTGAGAAGATAGAGATTGTTTGCGTGGATCAATAGCATGAATACCCTCTTTGGCAGCATATATATAGCATCGGAATATGTTAAGTGATATCACAATCGTCAAGGAGGGGTGATTCCATTGAACGTCCAACATTCTCATTATCCATCATCCGATGAGGCAAATATAAATGGTATCTTTACTGATCTGCTCGGACAGGACATTATCCTTGTTCTAAACGCTTCCCAGCTCAACATTTTGGGTCAAACCTTCAGACCCATTTTCACCGGGACGCTGGAAGAAGTGAGAGGTGGATCCGTGCAGCTTAATCCCGCCATTATCAAGATGCCCAATGCGCCCAATTTTGTATTTCCGACACCGTTAAGCTTCCCGATCGAGCAAATTGCCATCTTTGCACCTTTTGATCTTAATACGAAACTTACACTTACCTGAGGAGGATGAAAAATCATGCCACCATCTGCGGATCAACAAAGCTTAAATGATCTTCGCCATCAATCACTTGTCGCTGAGTTTAGACGGAACATTGGAAACCGCATCCTTGTGTTGATCGCGTCGTTCCCTTTTTTCTATGTGGGTGAGCTTGTAGATGTTGAATCGGATACAGTCTTTGTACAATCAGAGTTTTCTAACGTCCCTGTGCTCGACAACGTTATACTGCGCACACATATTGATAATATTCAGGTGTATTTTATTGAGGCTCCCGGCACTCCGATTCCTGAAATACGACTATAAGAGGTGAACCGTGAAAAGACGATTTCATATTGTAGCGATCTCCGTCCGGATCGTCATCAACGACTTCGGAGATCACGACCCTGAAGGCAAAATGTATGTCCTGAAAGAGAATGAAGACAAGGTCAGAAGGCTGATAGCCAAAAACCCCTTCACTACCGTTGATTTGGTTCAACCCTTGATCATTCGGGCCAACGCCGGAGATGATATTGAAATATTATTTGAAAACAGGCTGAACGCTCCCGCCTCCATGCATATTCAGGATGTCGAATACAATGTCATGACCTCAGATGGAGCAGCTGTTGGATTTAACAGCAACACTACGGTCCAGCCGGGAGATACCATAACCTACTCATGGCATGCCACCCGTGAGAGTATCTGCCTGTTTAATGATTTTGGCAACACGCTTTCCAGTGAGCTGGGAACGCAGGTTCATGGTCTTTTCGGCGCACTCATCGTTGAACCCCGAGGCTCCAGCTGGACCGACCCCGAGACGGGAAAATTTATAGATTCCGGGATTTACGCGGATGTACATAATCCTTTTCTTCCCTCATTTCGTGAATATGCCTGGGTTTTTCATGATGAAATGGAGATTAATGATCTGACCGGGGATACACCTTTCAGTCCTCACACGTTACAGCCTGAAGCAACCCACACGGTAAATTATCGGGGAGAACCGATGCGAAACCGTCAACGACTTATTCTGAACGGAGTGGTTTCTCCCGATACGGAGGGCGAAGAGGTTCATCACGATTCGTGGATGTTCGGAGATCCAGCTACGCCCGTATTGCGTGCCTATGTGGGAGATCCAGTAAAAATCAGGCTCATTCACGGCGGAGTCCAAGAAACTCATGTTTTCCACTACCATGTTCACCAGTGGTTGTTTGAACCCACCGACGTCGAATCTGAAATTAAAGACTCGCAAGCGATATCGCCTCAGGCTTCCTACACCATCTCTCCACTTTATGGAGCAGGCAGTCTGCAAGAGGCTTTTGGGGATGTTATTATTCACTGCCATTTGTACCCTCACTTCGATGAGGGAATGTGGGGGATGCAGCGCATATTTAATACACTTCAGGACGGAAGGGGCAAATATCCTAACGGGAAACCGATTAAAGCACTGAAACCACTCCCGGACCGCCCAAGACCCCCTGAACCGACAAAAGCAAAGCCTGGTTTTCCTAATTTTATTCCCGGGATTGTGGGCAAGAAAGCTCCCAGACCCCCCCTTGGAATTGAAGGCGGCCGTCCATCAACGCGACTCGAAATCAACCAGTTTGCTCCCAATGCAGTGCCAGGAGCCGTATTTGTAAATCCGTGCGAGCCTGACATAAACCCTGACCGGGAATTTCATATTGTCGCTGTTCAGCTCCCTGTCGTTTACAACACTCATGGCTGGCATGATCCACAAGCCCGCATTTTTGTGCTGGCCGAAGATGAAGAAGCTGTATGCTCGGGGCGTAAAAAGCCTGAGCCGCTAACTATTAGAGCAAACGCCGGTGACTGTATCCGATTGAAATTTACAAATAAATTACCGGAGGTCATCGGAGGCAATGCTTTTCAACTGGTAAATCGGACCTATGAAGCCGGCCTTCATGTTCACTTCGTCAAGTTCGATCCTCTCGTTTCAGATGGTGCCAATGTAGGCTGGAACTATGATTCCGGTATATTACCCGGCCAGACTATTCAATATCAATGGTTTGCGGATGCGGAGCTTAAGGCGACGTTTTTTCATGATCATCTTTTTGCTAATCAACATCAGAATCACGGTTTGTTTGCAGCTATAAACATAGAGCCTAGAGGATCTCTGTTTTTATCTTCAGAAACAGGTAAAGAAATTAAGGCAGGCACACAGGCTACTATTGTCAATCCGTTTATCCCTGACTTTAGAGAATTCACTCTGCTCGTTCATGATTTTGCCTTCTTGTTTGATAAAGATGGAGATCCATTAAATCAGCCTCCGTTCCCTAGCTCTCATGATGACCCAGGGGCTATGGGGATTAATTACAGTAACGAACCCCTTCAGTTCCGGCTGACCCATCCCGACAGCGACCCCGCATATGTCTTTAGTTCTTGGGTGCATGGAGATCCCGCAACGCCGATGCTTAATACGTATAATGGGGATCCCGTCCGTATTCGGCTGCTCCAAGGATCTCATGAGGAATCTCATTCTTTTAATTTGCATCGCCAGCGGTGGAGAATGGAAAGAGGCGACCTGGATTCCGATCTTGTAGATCAGCAGCATATCGGAATATCAGAATCTTTTACCCTGGAGTTTTCCATTGAAGGAATTGGCGACTTTGATATGTTATATCATTTTGGCTCCATCGATGACATTTGGCTCGGAAATTGGGGAATTCTGCGCACGTTCGAAGAACGCGTTCCCCATCTTATTCCTTTGCCTGATCGCCAAATGCCTAGACGACGAACGAAAGCCTTGCCCGAACCGAATGGAAAACGACCACCTAAACCATCAGGTGAAGAAAATGTACCTGCGCCACCAGGAGCACCGGTCCGCAAATATGAAGTTGTCGCCTTACAAACGCCAGTTATTTATAACGATTTCGGCGATCAGGATCCGTTCAGCATCATATTCGCTTTAAAGGAAAATGTCGAAGAGATTATTGACAGCAGCCTTAATCCGGAGCCGCTGATCATTAGAGGAAACGTAGGTGAGATCATTGAGGTTACTTTATTTAATACACTGGATGATTTAAAGTTTCCACCTGATGATCAGCTGTACCCAGGTGTCCCGATTAACGTACTTCATAGACCGTCCAAACGAATATCGCTCCATACCCAATTGCTCCAATACGACGTTCGTTTTTCTGATGGTGCCACGGTTGGTTTTAATCCAGATCAAACGATTGCACCTGGTGAACAAATTACGTATCGGTGGTATATTGACCAGCAGATTGGTGCCGTAGGGCTTGTTGATATGGCAGACATTCGAAACCATCGTCATCATGGAGCTTTTGGCATGCTAATCACCGAGCCCCGGGGTTCTACCTACCTCCACCATGTTACCAGGGAACCTCTCAGCACAGGGAGTCAAGCGATTATTCTCAACGGCGGAAACAGCTTCAGGGAATACTGTATCCTGATGCACGATGGTGTGCGGCTTTATAATAAAGACGGTGTGCTCATCCTTGATCCTGAGCCGGTTATTCGAGTGGACGCGGAGGAAGAGACGGAGGATTTTGAAGACCAGGGCTCTCGAGGCTTTAATTATAGAGCTGAACGATTCAAGAACCGTCTTATTGCCAACCCCGATATTTCATTAGTGTTCAGCTCCACTGTTCATGGGGATCCAGCTACTCCGCTATTTTTGGCTTACCCGGGAGATCCGGTCGTCATTCGCTTTATTTTTATGTCCGATCGTGCTCGTGCACACACTTTTGTCTTGCATGGGCATCAATGGCTGCGAAGCGATGATGATATTAATTCACAGCTTGTATCCTTCCAAGGACAGATAAGTGTCGGTCATACGGATGACTTTCCTATTCAGTATGGTGCAGGCGGCTTTCTGGGAAAACCCGGTGATTATTTATACCGTTCAGGAAATATACGTTGGGATATCGAGCTGGGAGTATGGGGGATTTTCAGAGTATTGGAGAAAATGAGCCCCGAATTAGCACCACTCCTATTAAAGAACATATAAATTCATTCTAGGAATACAAAGAAGACACCTTCACTTTGAGCGGGTGTCTTCTACATAAAATGAAAGAGCTGCTAACTAAATCTTTGTTTCTCTATACTGACGATATCCTTCCATGGGGCAAATGACTCTTTTCCCTGATGTAACATTGTAATTCCCTTTGTACCTACTTCCGTCAATTTAACTTTCTCTCGTTGAGTATCTGTTTCCACCGTCAGTCGGTTGTTCAACAATACTTTAAGATGTCCGGCGAAGGTTTGATCAAAAAATTGCTGCTTTAGAAACTCTTTCTGCCCTACCGTCTTCCCAAAGCAAAGCATAATTTTTTGCTTCAACTCGTCATCATACACTACCTGCTGATGTGGCTGATGGGGAACATTCGCTTGGTCGAACGGCTGCTCAGCGGAGACGATCGCTTGGAATGGGAGCCAGTATCTCCTGAGCAAGGTTGTCAGGATGACAAAATCTCTCCCTACAGCTTCCGTTTTCGCGATCAGCTCCTGATCTCCAAGGAGCGAGCTTTTTCTAATGACCTTTACCGTTTGAGTTTTATGAGTTTTAAAAAACTGGGAAAGCATAATATCCTTTCTCCGTTTTGGATTGACATTGCCAATGATCTGGATATTCTGTTGGTGAATGTATTCCTGGAGAACTTTCAATTCATGCAGAGGCAAAGGACTTGAGGAAGAACTGAAATTGGACGTTACAGAAACCATCATTTAATCCCCCCTAATTAATCATAAGCCATTTTATGTAGTGAGTACGATTCGTATGCAATGACAGGAGGGTACCTAATGAACCTTATTTTATTTATTTGCATCAATGCTTTGATGGCCGCTGGATTGGTAACAACTTATGTCTATCTAAAAAAACTGAAGAACCTCATTGGCTATCATCTGGGGATGAATATTTCAATGACGATCAGTACCGTAAGCGCATTGTCTTTAGGCCCATTATGGGCATTTCAGTTTCACCATCATTCCAGCTGGATCACCATGATCGTCACCTTAGCAGCAATGACAATCGGGATGCTCTTTGGTGCGTTAGTCGACTACCAAACCGTCGTCACAGGCATTTCAAGCGGAATCATGGCAGGACTCATGGGACCTATGATCATTATGCACAGTTTTGATCCTATTCCTCTCCTGTGCTTTACTCTCTTTTTATTTTTCTTTTCGCTTATCATGCTATGCACTTCGGTCAAAGTGTGAAATCCGTCACTCCTAAGCACAGCTCTACTGCACCAGCCTTTACTTTTTACGCTCAAAATGAACCTGCAGCCCAATGATTCCATTTACTCTAGATATCTTTTTTCAGATCCTTGAATCTCCAAGGGATATCAGATCCTAATGGATCGCTTATAATGTTGGCGAATTCTAGAGATTTTTCCTCGTCAAAATCCAGCACTACGATATTAAATTCATCCATATATTTTAGTTTATATTTTAACATCAAGGAAATACCCTCCCATTTCAGTATGCGGGTAGACTCTCTCCTGATCGTGGAGTCATTATTTTTTTAATTTTTTTTCGGTGTAGGAATGATCAAGCAAACTAATTATATCTGCATTAAAGTACTTTATCTGGTATTGATCCAGATCATTATTAACAAACAATTTACCGTTCTCTTTTCGAAGTAACTGAGCCGAACCATTTTCTAGAAGCAATAGATTGCCTTCAAACTGTTTCATTAAATTCCCCATAATTATAAAAAGAGCTTCTAGCCCTTTTTTAGATGTTTTACCGTACAATTGGACCCTTATGCATATACTCACTTCTAAATCATAATGATTTCTAACGAAATTTATATCTGAGATATCTTCAATTTCTATAGCTAAAGAGAAACATTCTGTACCGAGCATTATTTCATCTTCATTAATATGCAATGATGCCTTTTGCTTCAATATTTCTACCATTGTTTCCTCAATAACTTCAGCTAGTTTTGTATGGCTTACATTAAAACCTAGAAACAATTCGAAATCCATATCTATTTTCCCCCAACCACATGTGTGATTCTACCGTCCACCACGATTAATAACTCTTGCAGATTTTTTAGATCTCCATCAGATTTCCTTGCAATTCCTTCAGTTATCTCATTTATTCTTTCTTCTGTAAAATTATCCAGATTAAGTACAATATTCTCTACCTGTGTCTTAGTCTTTGTTCTAATATTTCTTAGAATATTATCAACGTTCGCATCGGTTGTAGGTGCATAACAGTCATACACCTTGCCTTCAATTAGAAAATCTGGATTTGACGTTTCTTTTATGCCATATCCATTTCCTCCATTTACTTCATCTAACATTTCAATATTATAACCTTGAGCTGCTAATAGATCCGCCGATTCATTCTCTTTCTTAACACCATGAGAGTCTCCCCTTGTGTAATTTCCTTTTGGTTTATTTTCATCTGGTAAAGAGTGTTCAGTCGCCTTGGAGTCATCACCGCCCTCCGCACCTGAATCGTGACGGTTCTTAAGGCCGATCCTGCCAAAAATTAAATTACTGGCAATCATCGCACCCTGTTGTCCGATAAATTGGCTGGTTCCTCCCGCAGCATTTACACTCTCTTCAAATTTCTCGCGGGTATCCCCCACATCAAAAGCCATTTTAGTTCCCCAGAACGTAGTGTCAATGACTTCCTCTACCGTTCCGATCGTGGCATTGTACGCCATGTCTCCTATGGTTCCAAGTGGATCTTCAATGAGAGCTTCTCCCGTATCCACTATGGAATTCGCTATGTTTTTACCGCCTGTCTTTACACCTTCCCATAGACCCTCTGCGTGATCCTTCCAGGTTTTGGGCTCGGGAGGCGCTTCAGATCTACCACTTGAAGCAATTTTCGAGGACACTTCCTCATCCAAGAGACGGAACTTGATCGATATCCCCTTTAGCTCTACACTCACAGACTCCATAAGTTCAATAACCCGTTTCAGATCCAGTCGAGCTCGATCAAAATCCGCATAAAACCGCTGCCGTGTCGTTCCTTCCCATAGCAGCATCGTGTCCATTTGACGATTCAGTTGGTTCACGGTCCACTCCAATTGCAGGGAAGCTAGGTGAAACTGTTGGGACAAGATTTTATAGGAATTCTCTTTTACTCAGCTTTTGAAGTAAATACAGGCGGCTAAACTTGAATGGATTCATCAAAACATGATGGACCCAATTAGGTATAATCCACCATTTTCCTTAATAGGTATTGTATTCAACAACATTTAAATGTATGGTTTGTACGTACCCACATTTAGCTCATGAGAATATTTCGATTGAACATAAAATGTTTCATTCTGATCATAGATTTAATTGCTTTCTAATCGGAATAGAGCTATACGAAAATTTAATTCAACATTGGAGGGATTCATGTCATGAAAAAAACAATGATATGCTTATTGTTGATGTTCGTTATGGCGGGATGCAGTGATAACGTTAACCAAAAAGCTATTAGTGACTTAACAAAGAACCAAACCAACGAAGTAACAATAGTCGTGTTTACTAATCAATTGTTAGAAAATTCTTTTACAAGGGAAATCCAAAAGAATGTAGATTACATTAACAATAACTTAAGACCGGATAAGCCTATAACCAATGTCTCATTTATTGATATAGGAAACGATAAGTCATATGATTACAGACATATTTTTAATTTAGAAGATTTACCTCAAATTGTTTTATTTGAAGACAAAGAACTTGTTTTAAAGACCGATAATCCCGAAGATTTAGTAATACATTATGAAAAATAAATAACAAACAAATCCGAGAATGAGATCAATGCTCTAATCTCGGATTTTTTGTTATTTTATGAGTCCACATCCGTACAACGGATCTTCAAGATTGAAGCAGTTCTACCGTATCATTTGTTAAATCTAAATGATAATTTTGACCATTTTCAAAAGTAACCTTAGTTACCGAATCGCCTTCAAGAACTAGCTACAGGATGGCTGGTCAGGCTTTACCCTGATGGGACTCTCACCCACTTGAATTAGCAACTTTGCCCGGCCGCACTACACAATCTATTTTACATGCGATATTCTTGCCGCCCATCTTCACACCTTCCCACAGATCTTCTGCGTGATCTGATCCTGCCAGGTCTTTGATTCGGGCTTATTGCTGGATGGGATAATGTGAGTGTTTCTTCGTCCAGAAAATTACACCTTGGCACTATTGCCTGTAATTCTGCGCTGACAGATTCCTTGAGTTTAGGATTAGAAGATGGACTTGTACTGTTGGCCGGAAGAGGGAATCATTTTAGGGGAAAGACAAGATAACAACAGATCTACTTGGCGGACCAGCTTCTGAAGGTAAGACGGATTCAAGATAGGTGTGTAATATGGTGAGGAATTAGCAGCTATAATCTTTATAGCCTCAATTAGATTCAATAATTCTATGGGAAAATCCGATACATCGTACGTGAGGCTGAGCACATCTTCAATTGTAATATATGTCGGCCCCTCTTTACCCTTCTCCTTGATATATATGGCTTAGAGCATCGAATCTAAGGATTGGCTACATAGGATATAGCAAGGCTTATGAAGATTATGATTTAGGAAATGGAGTGTATGCTGCATATATATCTGGGACAATAGATGCTGCTGCCTGTACTTTGTCTCTATATCCTGTATGCCCAAGTCATCAGCGCCAAGGCATCTCACTGCGTGAGCTTTCTCGTTTAGCCGACATACGGCATGCCGCGTTAAGCGAATTATCAAATGGGAAGAGAGAAAACATCAACTTCTCACATATTGAAAAAATCGCCGATGCACTTGGCATCGACGAAATAAGGGAGATTATAGATTTGACGGAAGTTAATGAGTAACTAAGCAATGTTCTATTTCACTTCGCATAGCTTCTTGTTTCTAATTTCATATACTGAATCGCAAAGGATATCGATATCATCTTGATTATGGCTTGTTAAGATGATCGTTTTTCCATCCTCTTTATATTTTAATAGCATATCTCTTACATTCTTTACGCTGTCTGAATCCAAAGCATTAAATGGCTCATCCAGTATGAGCACCTCTTGATCTTCCATTATGGCTTGAGCAAGAGCAATCTTCTGTTTCATACCTAATGAATAATTCCTCATCTTTTGTTTCAATTCAGGATCTAATCCAAGAATGCGCATCGTAGTTTTAATTTGATGGTCATCAATGTTTCCTTGAATATCGGCTAGTGCTTTCAGATTCTCATATCCGGTTTGACCAGCTAAATATCCGGGTCGATCAATAATAACTCCAAAATTTTCAGGAAAGTCAGAGCCCTTACGTCTATATTGCGGGCTGATCTTTATTTCACCTTGATCTGGTCTAATGAAGCCGCAAATCAATTTAAATAAAACGGATTTCCCTGAGCCATTCGGACCTAAGATTCCATATGCTTTTCCTTGTTCAAACGAAACATTCACATGATCCAACAACAAATTCCCTTTATAGGACTTGCTGACGTTTACAATTTCAATCAGGTTCATGGGTATTTTCTCCTCTTCTTATAAATATCTATTCAGAATCCTATTAATAAAAATTCATATTTTTTCTTCTAAATAAGTAGAGTATGACGATGACTTCCACGAAAATATAAAAGCTGAGGATTCCAGTAATCTTATATAAATCTCTCCAATGACCGGTAATATAACCCATGCTGTTCAGCCCTAAAGGCAGCCAGCCTCCCATATTGATAGTCGGGAACACTGCAATGACCATGAATCCTAGCAATAGCAAGCTAACAGTTCTTTCTTTAAAAAACCAAGCTACAATAAAAATGATGAGCAATCCATTCATCGAATGCAGCCATCCATTTAGTACAAATTGAAAAATGACTTGTTTAATATCTACATCCTTTATGAGAACCATTTGGGGCGTGATTTCCTGACCAGATAATACACCAACAAAAGAATTGATCAGGATCAATGAGATCAGCCATAACATGGTAACGATCGCTACTCGCAGAACTATCTTGAAGAACCAATGGTAAAGGGATCGATACCGTATCGAGACATAATAGAAGCGCACAGCTAGAAGGTCCGTTATATATAACTGAATGAGATACAAAAAACCGATGAATACAACAATGTAATATATATAGGATAAAAATGTATAACCGCCCACCGGGGAAACGCCATAGAATTTTAGAAATAGACTATCCCAAATCGTTACAGACTGTCCCCACGAGTTTAAAAAAGGACTAATTATTCCAATCAGACAGAATAAAGTATAAGCTGCCGTTTTTAAATTAAAGATCCCTCCCAAAGTATTCACCGCCATTTCTTCGCTAGTGGGATTACCGATATACTCAATAAAATGAATGAAGTTAAAATTAAAAAGGCAGGGAGTAGCCTGTAATAAATCCCCAGTATTGTGGGTATGGTCATATAGTTGTAAATAATGAACCGAGGAGAAAATGAAAAATATCTGAAGGTAACCAAAGTATACGACAACAATAAAAATATCATCACACTTAAGTACAGGTTAGAAGGAAAATAAAGAAATATACTGGCTATTAATACATGTATCGTTAACATAAATAAAATGATCAGTACTAGCTGTAATATAATAACCGCCCACGGAAATAGACCTGATTGCTGTACTAAGGCACTCACATGATTAAATGTTGAAGTCGGCGCTTTACTAAATTCACTCCAGTTTGCTTCAACAGGCAGGCCAAACGATAACACAATGGACACGACCAGCATGATGAATACAGCGGCAACGGTTATAGGCAAGAATTGGATCATAGAGTACACGGTCCACCGTGACCAAGTTTTAACTCGTATCAGATGTGTCTCGTTCCATAACTGCTTAATGTTCAAACAAGACAAGAGAAGCAGGATTGGAAAAAAGAGATATAGCAGAACAAACGGGTCACTGAGCACTCCAATCACAATATCCCATTGATTTAGCCTTGAACGCAGCAGAATCGAGTAGTCCATCAATAACTTTCGTCTACTCCAACCAAAAATAAATACAAGAATAAAGAAAACGGACCACTTCCAACTAAAAAGCTGTAATACAAGCTTTCTAAGAAAACTCATGTCAAACTGCCTATCTTCGCGATATTCCTTTTTACATAGACGACTAAGCCGAACAGCACAAATAAAAGAATTACAAATGGAACGAACGCAGTCCATATTGGACTTTGCACTCTGTCAAAAGGAAACAGCACATGATTGGGCCGGTAGGTTTCAACTCCAAGCGCACTTAATGTAAAGCTTGAAATGATATAGATAATAAACGGTAAGCTCAAAGCTAAGAATCGATTTCTGACCAAAATAACTAAATAAAGTGCAATTGCAGCATATAATGACGCATTCATCCCGATCCATAATGAATACAAGATGGCGTACGTCCATATTCCATATTCAAGAACTTGCGTAAAAGTAAATCTAGTGTATGTATCATGGGCAATATTGTCCTCTGTCAGACCAAAACCTGCTGGATCATAATGAGCAATTTCGAACATGGGTTCAATATAATATGCAAAGACAAAACATCCCAAGATAATCAGGAAAAAGAAAGCGCCGGATAAGATCGTATTTGCTGCAAGTTTAATCTTCAAAATATTTATAATGGGTCGACGCATACGAGTATACGTTAAAAAACGATTATCAATTTCTAGTGAAAAAGATGATACATATACTATTACAGCCAAAATCGGAAACAGAAGAGGCAGGATATCTTTTATTGTAAATGTAAACAACTCTAATGAATCCCTTAGTTGATAACTGCTGCTCCTATAAACAGCCATTCCAATAAGAATGCTCATTACCGCAATCCAAAGAAGAATAAGCATTGGTGTGAACTTACTCTTAACTTCCTTTGAAATTTCGCTCAGCATGGTTTCACCCTTTCAATGATGTATATGGAAATATATATCTATTGATTAACAAAAAATATAATAACACAAAAAAATACAAAATAAAGAATTTAATTATACTTTAAAGTATTATATGTTATTTAATGTAATTAAATTTCCACAAAAAGGAGATGATTAGATGATTAGAAGAAAAATTCTGATTGGTAGTTTAACAGCTGTTTTGTTGCTATCAGGTGGTGTTACCGCAGCTCTAGCAGAAACATATCAAGAGAATGATTTTGAAATTCAGGGTACTACTTGGGTGACTTATAGCCTGACTGTTCCTGGAAACAACATTAATGATTCACGTGGTGAAACAGCATCTCAAGTTAAAAAAAACTCGTATGTAAATGCTGGTTTACGTGTTAACTCTACTGGTGGAGCCGCTATTGATGTTCGTACGGAATCCAGTGGTCCAGATGGAAGCTGGGGTACTTGATTTGAACAGTGACAGTAACTTTTTTAACATGTGAAGGCTCCGTTCTGTGGGTTGGGTGTTTTTGTTTTGTATCGACCGGTAGGGCGCACTCTTGTATACTGATTTTTCCAAAGTAATAAAAAAGCCGCCTAAACATCAGGACAAAGCCTGACATCCGGCAGCTTTTGCAGCTATACCAATATGATTCACACCTAATAAAGTAATCCCAGCTAACAGTTCTATGATTCAATAGTTGTTCCTTCAACAAAATTACCATTTTCTTTAATGATTATTCTTGCCAATCTTCTTCCAGCTCTTTTAAAAAAGAAATCATCGGTATAACTGTCAGAAACAATTGCAGAGATTTGATTAATGACACCGTTCTTTTTATCATATTCAATCTTACCGACCGTTTCTTCATTTGGTCCATAACTATACACTACTTTTTGTTCGTTTTCATAATCCTTCAGCATTAATACGAATACTGCCATTGAATGTCACTTCGCCTTGAAAAACACGAGTCCTAACTAGGTTAACTCACTATATCTTTTTAATTGAAATTGAGGTGCAAAGTATCTCTGAGTTAAGAGGGGGAATTAAAATTTTGCAATTTAGCAAACTATGACCATCCCTTTGAACATCAGTTACTTCAATATCTTGAAGAAAATAAGGGATCTGTGGTCTAGTCAACTCTCTTAAGGGTTTTATCCGATCATCGACATTTGTAACAAAGGAAAAACTAGAACAACCAATAAAGGATAACTTGACGTTGAACTCTGTGTCCTCAAACACAAGGGTTATTTCATCACCAAAATAACTTGAATCAAACCTTAACACTCTAGCATCCCAGTAGTGCATGGACTCAATCTGGGATAGAATTTTTTCAGCCTTCACGCTAATTACCTCACTTTTTGTATGGGATATGAGCTTCAGAGCTTTTTCTGTCAACAACATTCAAGTTTACATCAATCGGATTACCACTTTCATCAAACAAATGAACATGGTCATACTTTGTAACCTTATCAGGTGGGTCAATTTTCATTCGAACGTTTCCATTAGCATCTCTAATGTGAATGAAACCATTGTTATCAGTATACTTCCAATCCTTCGGCAAGCTATCTAAGATTTCTTGTTTTGACATGTTAGGAATGTTTTCAGCAATAATGTTACCTGCAAAGTTTCCTACAGTGTTATCCGTACCCTCAGCCTTCTTAGAGCCGCCACCACCACCGCCTGAATCATCGTGATCCTTGAGACCGAGCCTGCGAAGAAGGAAATTACTCGCAATTGCAACTCCCTGCTGCCCAATAAATTGGTCTCTTCCTCCTGCAGCATTCACACTCTCATCAAACTTCTCCCGGGTGTCTCCCACGTCGAAAGCCATCTTGGCTCCCCAAACGGTAGTATCTATAATTTCTTCTGCCGTGCCAATAGTGGCATTGTACAGCATATCTTCTGCCGTTCCAATCGGGTCCTCGATCAATCTGGTCGCTGTGCTGCAGGAAAAGTTTGCAGCCGGTACACTGACCCGTTTCCGGGAAAAGCTGAGAAAACTGGACCTTCTGATTCTAGATGAGGTTGGTTATGTGCCCTTTAGCCAGACTGGATCCGAGCTGCTCTTTAACGTGACTGCCGATTGCTACGAGCAGCAGAGTGTGATTGTGACTTCCAATCTCGAATTTGGACAATGGACCTCGATCTTTGGTGACACGAAGCTCACTTCTGCTTTAGTGGACCGCCTGGTACACCATGCTCATATTCTTTCTTTCACTGGCGAGAGCTTCCGGCTGAAACAGGCCATGGACCGAATTCCGCAGTAACGATTATGCTGGCAAGTGACCTCGGCACTTTTCGCAGCAAAACTCAGCATTTTTCACTTGCAAAAAACACTCTCCAATATGCATCATTATCTAATGACCCGGATTCGTCCGATATAACCGAGTTTCATCCATACTGGCGAGCTTAAAAAAAAAGCGTTCCCATTCAGGGACCGCTTGTTTTAGTTCTATAAGGATTGAAATTATACCGCAATACTAACTTAGTTCCACAAAGTAGAACCCCACCAGCCTTTAGCGATGCTGACAAAGAGGTAATTACCTCCTCCGATAGTGGGCAAAAGCTTGTTATCTACTGTATGAGGAGTATATCTGTACAAAGAATAAGTAGCTTTATTCTTTACCCAAACATAGTTATTATATGTTACGCCATTTGATGTTACTGTCTTGCCATAATTAATACTTGTAACAGTGCCATCTGGTAACTTTCTAGGATATCCCGTTGCTGGAGCTTCATCATAACGTTTTTTCAAAGTAGCTGTGCCTCCGGAAATCTGAACGTTAAAACCTGCTTTTGTATAATCGTCCCCGCTATCAGTTGCCCCATAGCCCATAGCGTAATAAAAACGCCGACTGGAATAGGATACATCCCCAGGTTTTGCCGTAACCAGTGCCGATTCTTTTTGTAATGTGGCCAGAATAACTTTTGGGTTTATTCCATAACTCTTCGCGTTACTAGCAATTGATGACGCTGCGTTTATGGTGTCGCCCTTAAAATACGTCGTGCCGCTACTCGTTAAATAGTAGATCAGTACCGTGTCTTTTAGAATAGACCCCTTGGATACAAAAAAGTCCTGAATAGCGTCCGAGGTCATAGTGGTTGAATTGGTGAACTGAGTATCGGAAATGAGTTGATTCATATTAATTCCATCAATAACTGTATCTTCGTAAACTGTGGCTGACAATGGAGTAATGAGGTTATTGCTGTGATTCTTTTCGAATAGCAATTCTTCAGGCCCAGAACTTACCTCAGCCGATACGTCTGCACTGTCTTCGACAAACTCCTTCTCTTCTACCAGCTGATTATGGATATAAGTTTTAACTTTTTTAGGCTTATCTTTCTTTGCTTTATCCGTTTCGTATACTTGCTTCCCGTTGAAGGAGTCAGTAGACTCTACCATGTTGCCTTGAGCATCATAAAAATACTGAATTTCATTACCATCGCTGTGGAATTCGTTAATAATCTTGCCGGTCTCATCATATAAAAGAATGTTTACATCCTTTTTGTCTTTAACGTACTCCTTGATCTCCTTTTTAGTTTTCAATTTGAACTTAGCTTGAGCTTTCTCAGCACTAGGAGCAGCGCTTGGTGTAGCAGCGGCGATTTGAGGTACCAACATTACAACAGACAAACAAGTCACAATAAGAGGATTTTTGAACTTTTTGAAAAATATCTTACACCTTCCTTTTTTTATAGTATAATTTACTTTAATAGTAATTCAATATATTTTAAGTAAATCCTTTTTTTTCTAATAATTTTCGGGGGTTATCTTATGAAATTGTCAAAAATTTTGTTAATTGTATCTATCCTAGTTTCAACATTAACAGCTTGTTCCGAGGTTAAGACCCAAAGCCAAACTCCGAGTACTCTTTCGGATTTACCTGAAAATAAGTCAAGTTTATCTGAAACTAAGTCGTTTCCAACTACGGTTTATATATCAATTTACAAGTCAGGCTCAAAAAAACCACAGCCCGAACTAATTTCGGTCCAGGGTGATGAAGATATTTTAATGCATGTTAATGATTGGAAAAAAGATAGCGTTTCTATTATCCCTCCTTCAGTAGAGCAAATCGACCGTATCTATGTATTTCAGTATGATTATGAAAAGAACGGAACTACAACCGCTAAGTACTATATGTACATTATTGATTTGGAGGGTAATGATTATATTAAAGAGTTTCAATATAGTGAGGCTTTCCAGAATACTACCGATAAGAAGCAGATCTTAGGCCAAATCGGTTCTGATAATTGGTTCAAAGTTTCTCCGCGATCTAAACTGCTAGAACCATGAACTAATATAAACCATAAAAAGAGGCTGTCCCAAAAGTAGATGTTGCTACTTTGATATGCTCCCTTTACGGTAGACAGGTGAAATAGAAAAGCCTGTTTCGTGGGGGGAGCATTTTTTTGTGTCCAGAAAATAGAGCGGAGTGCGTCAGAGAAGTTTGCCTTTATTCAAGAAATCAGATTGGGGATTATTGAAGTTAAAGCTGCAGTGAGGTTCCTCTGCTGTCTGGTCCAACCATTCCAGAGATTGAACGCCAATCGACATATGCGGTTGGAACCTCCCGTTTGCCAAGAAGCAGACAGCCCTCCCGGCCTGATGCAGCCATCGGAAAAGCCAAACAATTCCTGAATATGGGCGGGGTATCCTTCGACAAGCCCAATGTGTAAAACAATGCGCGATGGTAGCTGTCGGTACAACGAGGCTCCGCTAACATTCGGTAGTAGAAGGCTTCATCCTCGGGATCTTGAAAAACTGGCGGCTTCATGTTATCGCTCTCCTCTCAAAATAAAACGGTTAGTCGAAGGGCATCCTGATTGGAGCCTTCTACTAACCGTTTTATTTTTGAACCCGAATCGGGCACCTCTGTAGCAATCACTCTACTATTTATAGCGATCTCCGGCTTAAATCCATGTTCTCTCCTGATTCTGCGGATTGATAAGCATTCAGGAGCTGATCCAATTCTCTTGATTTTTCAAGCACCGTATGACTTTGAAGGCCAAAACGCAGTGCTTGCTCATTCAGTTCTCTGCGGACGCGTTCAATATGTTTTAGAAGTTCGTTTGCTCCTTTCATGATGCTATGAGTGTCCTCCTTCGGATTACAGGTCATGCCGCCTCGTTACGTTGCCTCTTTGTTAAGATCATAGCCGGTCGAGCGAACAAGGAGCCGCACTAGCCTATTTACAGGCTTACCTGCTATTTGCCCTGTTATTACGTTAGCTTGCCCCGGAATTCCTTGTATAGCTCATTCGCAAAAGGCTCGTTACACTCGCACGCTGAGCGGCCTCCATAATGTCCAGCAATTGCGGCACTGATAATTGGCCAAGCGCTCTGCGTCCGCCCTTGTTCCATAGTGTTGTATTAGCTTCCAGAATGACCTCCGCTTCGATTCGTCGAAATTCGAAATGTACCGCGCAATTTCATCTGCTAAGGCAAGCGTATCTTCATAGCTCAGCCCTAACCGTTCCCGCTTCTGATAAAGGACAGTCAGGACTGCCATTTTCGTAGAATGCATTGTAACCATCTCCTTTGTCCTTTTCCGAAAAACCGTTTTGAAGAAACTTCAAATTCTAACGAGTAATGCGGCAGATGTCCTCGGCTTTACGTAAGGCAGGCGTATCGCCCCAACTCGCTCTTACTCTAAAAGGATTTTCCTGTATAAAAAGGTCATATACAAGAAATTTTAGTGTATAGCACACTGAAAGTAAATAGTGGATTTTCCACTGAACTATACTCATCTTGAGGTGAGTGCCTGTGATTTATGAACGAATAAGGAACATGCGTGAAGACAAGGATTTATCACAAGAGAAACTGTGCGAGCATCTGAACATCAAGCAGCGAACCTACAGCGATTACGAACGAGGGAAGTTGGATATTCCGACAACGCTCTTAATTGCATTGGCAGACTTCCATCAAACGAGCATTGATTACTTGCTTGGCCGCACGGATCAAAAAACGCCTTATCCTCCCCGCGCCAAAAAACGCTCTTGAACGCCACCATCCAGCTTCTTTGAATGGCTCCAATGCTTGATAGTACAGCGCCTGTTAAATCCATAGGCAAAATAATTCAGGAAGGGCAAGACCGGGGTGTCTCGCTCCTTCCATTGGACGATGCTCGGTAAAGCCAGCGGTCTAATGTTCAATCCTCAGCTCCGGTTCTGTTACGGCCTTCTGAATCTGCAACACAGCATTGCGAAATTGATTCGCCTCTTGTTGAAAGGCTTCTCTCTCCAGATGTCCGGTTGTATGAGCCTTCACTGCCAACTGGTTCAGGTTATTTTCGATGGTATGAAGCTCACGGATTAGCGTATGATAGTCGAGGGGAGACAGTGGTTTTGGAATATAGCTGATAATTAAGGCACGGACTAAAGCTTCCTGAGAAAGACCGGACTGGTTCACCTGCCGAACCAAGTGATTTCGTTCCTTTTCATTTAAGCAAACCATGATTTTAATATTTCGTGTGCACATCGAAACGCTCCTTTCGATGGAACAAGCTATTCATCATAAATCCAACCATCGTTAATTGCTATCGTTGCCATCAAGCTAATTGATGCGAGAGAAATGGGGTCTTAGGGGCGTAGCCCCTAACAAGCAAATTGGGTGGCCAGCCAAATTCAGTGCTTGCTGCAGCTTAGGACAGAAAAAAAGAAGGCCAACCCACACCCGGCACCTTCTGCCCGGGGGCATCGTAAAGCGGGTAAGAAAAAAAGCGTCACGGTTTCGATCATGAGAAAACGGAAGGCCGAAGCCTTCCGTTTTCCATCCATACTTATTTAGCTGTAGACGAGTTCACTTAAAACCAATTCCTCCGCTTGTTGCTTCAAGCCGTTCATATGGCTTGTCCAGTCCAATGGATGAGCGGCTTTATCCGGAGCTGGATGACGTTCCAGCAATTGCGTTAATGTCCATTCCACTTGCTCCCGCGCAGTCTGGTCGATTACCGCCAGATGTGAACTTAATTGCTCCGACAGTAACAGATTAGCGTAGGAGCCCTTTCGTTCATTCTTCAGAAACGTATTCCGCAACATGCCATACTTCCTGATTTGAATTGGTTCGGGTGATGCCAGATTCGGCAACAGGTAATTTCAGTTCATTCTGGACGTCAGTTCCATATACGATCATCCCTTCGCGCGGTCTATTACCATTGTGCGAAAAGTCTTGGTTCTAGCAGATAAGGTTCGGAGCTAGGAGCGCACAAGGGAATTTTAATTTCCACTTCTGGTTTCCAAAGGGGCGCGACAGAATACGCAAAAAAACACGGCCTTGCTTTATTACAAATATTTAATAAGAAGGTCACGCATATTCAAAACTCAAGTATTCCTCTAGAAGAAATTTATATGGAGTTATTCGTCAGTCTCCAGATTATTATACTCATCAATGGAACTCAGTACAGAACAATTTTCCTGATAAACGGATTTATCCCACAGAAGCAATGATATTTAAAATTTTAGAGAAATCGCTTAAACAATACAATAAAAATACCGAAAAAGAGGAACCGCCCTCGAATTAATTGCGAAGGTGGCATTTCAAGCTGATTTGCTGCTGATTTCCATGTTTTCAAAGTTACCTCGTAAAAAACAGAATATCGGGTTAGCTAGCACAGATGCTTCTAACGAATTTTCCGTACATCTATAATCAAAAGCCTAATTGGATATATAACAATTTCAGGTACAAACAATTTATAACTAAGACATCAATCATACAGAGATAAGCACAAAAACCGCCCGAACATCAGAACAGCACCTGACATCCGATCGGCTTTCCACTCATCATCAAAGCCCCTACTGCACCACTCCCTGTTCCTTACGCTCAAAATGAACATGCAGCCTATACAGGCATACCTCCTGCGTCCAGCGGTGCAGCACTTCTAGATCCTCCGCAGTAGTTTCAATGTCTAGGCTAAACACGCCATCCTCAAAGCGAGTCATGCTTCCTCTGGCTGAGCTCCACTTGGTCATGGGCATCCTCTCAATCAGCTTGCCTACCCTTACCTCATCATAATCCCACAGCTTTTTTGCATCGTTATCCGAGAAATCAATCCGTTTGCGGTACTCCTTCTCGGTCAGGTACTTATGGAAGAATGGCGCGACCTCCAGAGAAGTCACAGGCTCCGCCCACTGCTTGGAACCACGTTCCAGCATGTACAGAAGAACGATCATTTTGTAGCTTTTGTTCATGGCCGTCTTCTCTACGTCACGCAGCCAGTTCTCATGCCGCCAATAAACTTCTTCTTCCTGCTCACTCAGGCACTCCGCCCATAGAAGAAAGCCAACATAAGAACTAAATTCATTCCGGTACTCCCAGCTGTTGGCACGGCCGTAGAGGTGAAGCTCCAGATAGGTCGGGATCCGCCCAAGCTCCGCTTGAAGATCCAGAAAAGAGCGGTGCAGACGTTCCCGGTGAGGCAGCTTTTTGCGGCTTAATTCATCCAGCAGGTTGATGACCCCAGTCTCCAGCTGGATCTCGCATCCGGCCGGCACCGAAGGAATCACCTTGTCCTTAGCCGTTCCTTTCAACTCCTCGTCATTCGCGAACAGCCGCAGCTTCACATCCGCATTCCGGTAGTTGCCGATCAGGTCGATGATGGTGCAGTGTGTCTTCTGCTCATATAACCTGAGGCCCCGGCCCACCTGCTGGGTGAACACCGTTAACGATTCCGTCGGACGTACGAACAGCAGCGTATCCACACTTGGAATATCCACGCCTTCATTGAACAAATCCACTGTAAAAATAATGTCAAGCTCCCCACCGGCAAGACGCTGGATTGCTTCTGCTCTGGTCATGCCAACCGTTCCGGAATGCAGACTGACGGCGGGGTTGCCCTTCTCCTGAAAATACCCCGCCAAAAAATCCGCCTGCCGGATCGACGAACAAAAGCCAATCGTTCTCGTCTGCTTATGCGCCATCCAGGAATCGTAAATCTTGTCCGCAAGACTCCCTCTTAACTGGGCAGCCGTTAGCTGTTCGTCATCGTAGTGCGATCCCATCCAGCGGATGGAGGAATAATCGGTATCATCATAGACGCCGTAATATTGAAAAGGAGACAGCCAGCCCCGCCGAATCGCTTCGATAAAATGGATCTGGTACGCCACGTTTCCATCACAAAGAGCATACACATCCTTACCGTCCATCCGGTCCGGCGTTGCCGTAATGCCAAGCAGAAATTTCGGTTCAAAATATTGAATCACCGATTGATACGAGCTGGCAGCCGCATGATGAAATTCATCCACCACAATCAGGTCAAAATGCTTCTGAGCAAAAGCCTCCCGGTGCTTCTTCATGCCAAGTGTATAAATAGAAGCAAACACACAATTGGCGTCTCCTTCTTTCAGCTGCCCGTTATAGATACCAAAGGTTTTGTCCGGCATGATCTGCTGAAAGGACCGCTTCGCTTGTAACAAAATCTCCTCCCGATGCGCCACGAACAGCACACGCTGAAACCGCTGAGCGAAAAAGCCAGCGAGGTAGGTTTTGCCCAGGCCTGTCGCCATGACCACCATTGCTTTATCGTATTCCTCTTCCAGAGTACGCTCCAGGGCATCCAACGCATCCAGCTGGGCAAATCGGGGCTGAATCAGTACCTGCCCGCCGTCCGGAATGACGACAGCCTCAGAGCTGCTGGCACTATCCGAACGATACTCCTCTTCCTCCATTTCGGTAATTCTGCGGATGAGCTCCGGATTCTCCCGGTGGTAAGCTCTATACTCTTCCTCATATAGAGAAATCGTATGGTCGTTCAGCGGCAGGGTGGAGTCGTGATAAAAGTTCTGCATGAACTTGTCCAATGCAACTTGAAAAGTGTACGGCTCGGCCTTGGCATTCATCGCCAGGTTCCATTCCATCCCCATCCGCATGGCCGACATCGAGAAGTTCGAAGAGCCCACGATCAGCAGACCCTCTCCGTTGTCATAATCAAAAAGATAGGCTTTGGGATGAAACGAGGTTCCCATACTCCGCCACAATCTGGCCTCCAGCCGGCTGTCAATATCACGCAGGGCCTGCAGGCCTTCCGGCTGTGTTACGAACAAATAATCTCCGGCAAGCAGCTTGACCTCGGCGCCGCGATCAATGGCTTTTTTCAGATGAGGAGCCAGCAACCGAACCCCCGACTGCATTACAAAAGAAGTCATAATATAGATGCCGGAAGCATGCTGCATCCCGACAATGAGCTCGTCCGCCAGATTCTCCGTGATCAGCTTAACATTAAGCGTTGTCGTCGACATCGATGAGATACACCTTATCCTTAAACCCGCCGCGGGCCTGCGCCTTCTGCTCTCTCAACGCTTCAAGCTGCTCCCAGCTTGATCCATGTACAGCAGCCAGAGACCGAATGACTTCAAGCATATCTGCCAGCTCTTCTAAAGCTTCCTCTGACTTCGACGTGGCAAAATATTCCTCTGATTCTTCCTTCAGCTTCACGTTCAGCTCTTTCTGGTACTCTTCATCATCCAAAATCCGTGTCCGGCATTCCTTGCCGCTCTTATGTATAATCTCCGGGATCAGATCCCGGACAAGCTTGTTATATACTGGCATGGGTTATTCATCCTTTGCTGGTTGGTTGTGTAATTGTATTGTAGCATGTTAACCGGCATCTTTGGCGCTTAAGTAGAGCAGAAATACTCCCAGGATAAATAGTAAAATGGGTATTAAAATCCACAAAAAGCTAATATTAAACAGACTGTACTCAAAGGCTCCAAGATTTATACCTGCTGAATAGTGAACGGATCTTAATGCTGAAACAATAAATCCTGCACATAGGACGATAACGGATGAGATAATGGACGTGATCCCTAACAAGATTTTGATCATAGGCTCCTCCTTTTTACCGATCAGAGTCCAGACTCTGCTTGAATTTTTTCACCTAGTGTTGGTGAAATTTTCTTGAGAGAATCAGAAGCAATGCCTTGTGATAATAATTGAGACTCTACTAAATCTAATACATCGTAATAAGCAAAATTCAAACCCAACCTGTAAGATTTATCTTCATCACTTTCATCTGCAGGTACATCCAACGTATCATTATATTTCTCCTGAATAAGTACAATTAAGTCACCAAGGAAATCTTTTAATTGTTTATCCATTTCCCCTTACCCCTTATCTTTTTACTATATCTACCATTAACCAGAAATCGTTATAAAGTCCTCATCGATTCCAAAATTTTCAATCACACGAGCTAGCCCCAATACCGATAAATATAATAGAATAGACTAAAAGCTACATGTATTTACCAGAATGCAAGACCGGAGGGAAATGAATTGAAAAAGAACATCCATGTGGTCGGAGCTGTCATTATCGAGAATGGAAAAATTCTCTGTGCCCAGCGCGGGGCTACAAAAGCTTTAGCATACAAGTGGGAATTTCCCGGCGGCAAGATTGAGGAAGGCGAAACGCCACAGGCTGCATTGAAGCGCGAGATCGATGAAGAGATGCATTGCAGCATCGAGATTGGCGAGCACATCGAAACGACCGTGTATGAATATGATTTTGGCATTGTGCATTTGTCTACTTTTTATTGCCGCCTTCTAAACGGAAAGCCTATGCTTACTGAACATGTCGACATCTCCTGGCTGTATCCGGATGAGCTCATGTCCTTGGATTGGGCACCCGCAGACATTCCTGCCGTACACCGAATTCAAAAGGATTTGATTACATAGATGGATACCTCTACTCAACAGCTCAACCATTCTCTAAGCTGGGCGTTCATCAATCACCAACAGGAATCATTGGACAAATACAAGCCGAAGCTGCTGGTGAATAACAAAGGAAGCAAGGATTATGTCCTGACGCCACTGCTGGAAGAACTGGATCACTGTCAATCCTTCGTGTTCTCTGTTGCCTTTATCACTGAAAGTGGACTGGCTACACTGAAGTCTCATTTGCTCGACCTGAACATGCGCGGGGTTACGGGTAAAATTCTGACCTCCAACTATCTTAACTTTAATCAGCCAAAAATCTATAAAGAGCTGCTGAAAATCACCAACGTAGAGGTCCGGTTATCAGACCTGAGTGGGTTTCATGCGAAGGGTTATCTGTTTCACCATGAAGGATACTCCACCATTATTACAGGAAGCTCCAATCTGACAGCATCTGCCCTAAAAGCCAACTATGAATGGAACGTGAAGCTGACTTCTTTTAAGCATGGCGGTCTCCTGGGGCAGTTTCAAAGTGAATTCAATAAGGTCTGGGATGAATCCGTCCCTTTGTCCAGCCAGTGGATTGATGCTTATCAGATTCTATACGAAGAGGTTACAAAAGCCACTCGAGATGTGAGCCAGGTGCTCCCGCTCGCTCCAGAAGGCATTCCGCAGACGGTGTTCAGCTCTATTGTGCCAAATACGATGCAGATGAACGCGTTAAAAAATCTTCAGGATCTGCGCGCCACCGGAGCGCAGAAAGGGCTCGTAATTTCGGCAACAGGTACAGGCAAGACGTACTTGTCCGCATTTGACGTCAGAAACTTTGCCCCTAAACGTATGCTGTTTGTCGTTCACCGGGAGCAAATTTTGCAAAAAGCCATGCTCGATTACCAGCGAATCCTTGGTGGTGAAGATCGAGACTATGGCATTTTATCTGGAAGCAGCAGAGAGACGGATGCCAAATATCTGTTTGCTACTGTCCAGACGATATCAAAAGCCTCCAATCTAAACAGCTTCGATCCTGAAGCGTTTGATTACATTTTAATAGACGAAGTGCACAAGGCCGGGGCCAGCTCGTATCTTAACATCATAAATTATTTTCAACCTGCATTTCTGCTTGGGATGACCGCTACGCCGGAGCGGACGGATGACTTCAACATCTATGAGTTGTTTGACTACAATGTGGCTTATGAGATTCGTCTGCAAGAAGCGCTGGAAGAAGATATGCTGTGTCCATTTCATTATTTTGGAGTGACCGATTTTGAATATAATGGCCAAGTGATCGACGATACCGTAATGCTCTCTCAGCTCGTTTCGGATGAACGGGTAGCCTATCTAATAGAAAAGATGGAGTACTACGGTTATTCCGGCGAGACGGTAAAAGGTCTTATCTTTTGCAGCCGGAAAGAAGAAGCGCTCGAGCTTTCTAAGCTGCTGAATATGCGAGGATATCGAACCGTAGCGTTAACAGGAGATGACCGTCAAGAAGAACGGGCTCGCTGTGTCACAGATTTGGAAAATGGGCAGCTGGACTACATCCTGACCGTGGATATCTTTAATGAAGGAATCGATATTCCGTGCATTAACCAGGTGGTCATGCTGCGCCAGACACAATCCAGCATCGTATTTGTTCAGCAACTGGGACGCGGCCTACGTAAACATGCGGGTAAGGAATTTGTGACGATCATTGATTTTATCGGAAATTATAAAAATAACTACCTGATTCCGATTGCGCTCTCTGGAGATAAGTCGCAGAACAAGGATAATATCCGCCGTCATATGAAGGACACGAGCTTTATCAACGGAATCTCGACGATTAATTTCGAGGAAGTTGCCAAGAAACAGATCTTTCAATCCATCAGCAATAGTAATTTAACCGCGCTGAAGATCCTTAGAGAGGAATATATTCAGCTTAAAAATCGTTTAAACCGCATCCCTACGCACCTGGATTTCTTGGAGCACGGCTCGATCGATCCGCTGATTTTCTCAGATGAGCACGGGAGCTATTATCATTTTTTGCAAAAGATTAAAGAGCCAGTTCCTCTGCTAACCGATCAAGAGAAAAAGTATTTGGTTATGCTGTCGGCGGAAGTGTTGAATGGTAAACGCAGGCATGAGATTGTTTTGCTGAGCCAGTTACTCACAGCGTGTCGTGTTACAGCCCAGGAATGGGTCCACGCTCTTGGTGAGCATAGATGTTCTGTGGATTCGCAAACACTGGATTCCGTGAAACGTGTGCTGGACATGTCCTTTTTCACAGAGCCGACAAGGAAGAAATATGGTGACACCCCCGTCGTCGTATTCACGGAGGCGCAGCAGTTTGTATTTCATCCGGTGTTGTCGCAGTCCATGCAGAACAATGAATATTTTAAGGAAATGCTTACCGACATCATCCAAGCCGCTTCACATATCACGGAGCAATATGATTGCCATGAACACCTTACGCTCTATAAAAAGTATTCCCGGAAGGATTCCTGTAAGCTGCTCAATTGGCTGAGTGATGAAAGCTCCACCATGTATGGGTACAAGACGAAGTATCAGACCTGCCCCATCTTTGTCACCTATCATAAGCATGAAGGGGTTGAAGCAAGCACGAACTATCAGGAGGAATTCATTTCTCCAGAGGTGTTGAAGTGGTCGACAAGAAGCAGACGAACTCTGGAATCGGAAGAAGTCCGAACAATCCTTGAGGCAGACGAGCGGGGAATCGACTTGCATGTATTCATCAAAAAGGACGATGCGGAAGGAACGGAGTTCTATTATTTGGGTAAAGCTCATCCCGATCCTCAAAGCGCGGTCCAGGGGTCTATGCTCGATAATAACGGCAACTCCATTTCTGTTGTGCATCTTAACCTAGTACTGGAGCAGTCTGTGGATAGCAAGCTTTATAGGTATTTGACTTGAGAATTGTGTAGTAAGGGAAGCGGCGTCGCTCTGATGCGACGCCTGCTTCACTTCGTCAGTACGATCACTACCCGATCAATAAGTGTGTAATTGGGATGCAGTTGGTTCTGATTGAATGCACCAAACAAAATACCGAAATATTACTCTTTTTAATGATTTGTCTTGGCTAATTCAACACTCGTCCCCTCAACCACATCATCCACACTTTTACTCGCTTGCGCAGCAACTCCCTCGCCAATGTCCGCTCCCTTAAACATCTTACCTACCGGCCGGAAAGCGGCTGTGAACGGCAGCATAGAGGCCCATATTCAGCCCCGCATCTGCTGTATCCCGTATAGCCATACGCATCGGTTCGTTGTGCAACTGATCGCTGACCTCTAGACGCATTCGGTTAAAATAAACAAAATGCAGAAATTATTTTATGTGTGGGGGAGTGACAATAAAAAGAAACCTTGATAGGCATAAAACCAATCAAGGAAAATATAGTACATGCCTAATTCGCATCTATACATCTATTAACAACTGTTTCATTTGCCGGATGAAGAATGAGAGCCACTCCATCGGACCATTCCGTTCCATCAATATTCAACGCCCGACCGCATGTATCACATTCTAAAATTAATTTTTTCTCCGCTGTCTTTAGAACTTCAGCAACAACATAATTCAATTCATCATCTTTACATCTAGGACAATCTTTCCCTGAACGAAATTTAACCAAATCCCACAGTGTGTTACCCAACCTCATTACAAAAGAATCTACTGTATCTGGTTTCAAACTAAACATCCTTTTTGATTCTTGGTTAAGCAAAATCTCTGGCCTTGTTGAAATATATTCTTTTATATCTACATCTATCACAGTTCCAACCTTATTCCAATACGCTGAATTTTCCAAATCGTCCTTATACTTTTTTATCCACTCAACCAAAATTGAAAAATAATCGGAGTAGCTGTTAAATAATAAAGGGTTGCTCATTAAGCTTTTAAAATCTTCCCAAATGTAATCATCCAATGTTGTTTCGAAGTATTGCATTTCTATCACCCTTTTCTAATCTTAATTCTCATGGTGCTGGAACAGGATAAGTTGTAATTAAATTACCTGCTTTGTCAGTGAAAATTTTAATCCAAGCGGTATCTTCACCCCCATATTTCAAGGGTGAGTTACCAATTATCTCTCCAACAATCACTGTTCTAGTGAACTGACCACCACCGATATCTGTGACAGTAGATTTGATAGCGTCTGAACTTTGTAGGATTCCCTTTAACTTATCTGCGCAACAACTCCCTCACCAACGTCCGCTCCCTTGCCCCATCCCTTAAACATCTTAGCTACCGGTCCAAAAATGGTTGTGTAAGGCATCATGGAGGCCACGGTAAAACCTTTCTGAACCGTCGACAGCTCTTCATTCGTCACCATACTTTTGCCGGTGAAGAGTTCAATGAGTCCTTTTGCTGTGCCGAGCCCTGGCTGCATTCCTCCGAGGATTATACAGTATTTCTGATCTCGTGAAAAATTCCTTAAGATTCTTATACTGCTCTAGCAGCTGGTCCAAATTGTCGTTGTTAACGGAAAGTTGTGACCCATTCTGCCCAGCAAATGTAACGCACGATCTTACGGTCTACGTCTACAAACAAGGTGATGTAACGGTGACCGCGTTTAGAGGAGGTTTCATCAATAGCGATACGCTTACGCTTGAAAAATCCAACTCCGACATAGCGCTGTCTACGTAGTGGTGAAAGATTCTCCACATCCGAGTATCGTGCTCTCGCAATTCGCGGGCCGCTGCATTAACGGGCATTTCGGCCATTAAACGCATTGCCCACGCTTCGAATAACAAGGTAAAGTGAGACAGAGGCCTGGCCCATTTAGCGTAAACTTGCGTCACCTTATTACAAGTGTTGCACTTCACCCGTGGCATTCTGGCGTGCATATATGTTTTCCAATCCCAAAAGTCCAGATGCCTCCAGTGCTTCATGGCGCTATCGTATGCTTTACACTGCGTTCCGCACTGAGGACATGCAAAAACAGATCCTCGCTCAAAATCCAAGTGCAAGTACCACGCTTGATCTTGGTCGTTAAACTCAATATGCGTAAGTTCCCACGGTTTTTCCAATTGCAAAGCTACTTTAAACATGTCCATGACTATTCTCATTGCTGCTTAACGAAGTCCACATCGTCAATCCGCTCCTATTAATGTAATACAAGCAGTACTGACTATTTTTCTATGATTCAGACTTTAAGCCACAAGGTATAGCGACGAAGCGAAATACAGAGGTTCTGGGTATGTGGATGGGTGAGAATAAGTCTGCGAAATCCTGGCTAAGTGTGCTCTATGAATTAAGCATTCTTTGTTCAATCCATATTGTCATGATTTTTTTTCACATACTCGAATAATCTCTTTAGGTATTGACTCAAAAACTAGTATCTCTGGTTTTGGATAAGGTCTTTTCAAAAAGTATTCTTGAAGTGTCATCATGCTGTCCCAATACAATTTTATCCAATACTCAATACTTTTTCCGGTATCAAAATTTAATGCTTCCTCATCAAAAGCGTTGAAATCATCGTAGAATGCCTGGTCATAAATAGAAATAGAAATATCAGCATCAAATACACGAATTTTATCCGTAAACACCGGGAAACAATATGACTTGAAAAAACGATTAGATATATCAACACCTATAGCTTCTTTAAAATTGACCCAATTAGGGGTGTTTACAGGTCTCAAACTTTCAGTCTTTTCAATTTTCACTCTACCACCGTTGCTATAACGATTATTAGACTCTGTAAAAGATTGTATTCCTTCTTGCATAACTTGTTCTTCCGGAACAAAATGCGCATGATTTTCAGGTAAATAAGCATGATACAATGATAAACTCACGTTCTTTCACCCACTCATTCTTTATTTTTTGGCACATAAGGGAAGTGTGAACTTCTGGTAGGGTCATCTAGATGCTCAAAAACTCTGTGACTTCCCGTTGGAGTATCAGGCGTACTGATGTTTCCATCAAATTCTTTATAATACTTTGTTATTCGGTTTGGATTCGGATTATTGGGGTTTGGCCAGTTTGAAAATGCCTTGTCAGGACTGGAGCATTACCTATTCCCTCAACCACATCATCCACACTTTTACCCGCTCCCTTAAACATCTTACCTACAGGCCGGAAAGCGGCTGTGAGGGGCATCATGGAGGCCACGGTAAACCCTTTCTGCACCGTCGACAGCTCTTCATTCGTCACCATACTTCTACCGGTATATAGCTCCACCGCTCCTTTTATCGTGCCGAGCACCGGAATGGCATTGAGTCCGGTATCTGCAGCATCCCGGATCTGGATGCGGATCGGTTCGTTGTGCAGCTGATCGCTGACCACATTGCGCATCCGATTAAAGTTCACCACATTCTGGGCATGGGGATTCGGTGTCTCATCCATGGGCTCGAACGTGATGGGGTCATAGCCTTTGTCCACGGCATACTGTAAAAAATCGGCTGTGCCAGTCCGAGGAGCATAGAGAACCTCAGGTCTTGTGATAAACTCCTTCTCATCCTTATACTGCTCCAGCAGATGGTCCAAATTATCGGTGTTAACGGAAAGTTGGGACCCATTCTGCCCAGCAAACGTAACGTTACCTTCCTCATCTTCCTGATACTCACCGATCAGGTTCTCCACTTTCGAGCTGCTGCTAAATTCCGCGACGGTCTGACCGTCTTTATCTGTAAACAGCAGGGTATGATCCGAGCCCTTAGTTCCTGCTGTTGTCGACCCATCTCTCCCCGCCGCTGATGTCCCCCCAAAATTCGCGAGCGTTCCCGAGTCTACAGCACTTGGGTCCATGCTGTTATCCAAGGTTCTGAACTTGATCACCGCACGTTTTAGTTCAACATGAACCTGATGCATATGCTCTACAGTCAGATTCATCTCACGGGCAGCTTGCTGGAAATCACCATAGAATCGCTCCCGCGTCATTCCATCCTACCATTAACCGGAAATAGGTACATCGCCCTCATTTTTTCCAAAATATTCAACACAGGATACCCTTAAGCCCTATACATATCATAGAATAGAAGAGAAGCTATTGAAAAGGAGCTGATCCCCATGCCTGACATCACAAATCTCCAGCGATCTATGAAGATCAGAGATATATTGCTTGATCACACAGATGAAGACCATGAACTGTCTTTGAGTGAAATCGCAAACCAGCTCAAAATCCATTTTGGAAGCGATTATAAGGTCTCTAGGAACACGATTAAAACCACCCTAGTCGATCTTCACAACAGCGGATTTCAGATTGAAGAAGCCAAGGAAGCACAGACTGACTATTACCGCCATCAGGCCAGGAAGTTTGAGGTCCACGAACTCAGAATGCTGGTGGATGCTGTCTCTTCCGCTAGATGTATCACCGCCGAAGAGACCCACAAGCTAATAAAGAAAATCAAAACGTTAGCAAGCAGACACCAGGCCAGAAAGCTGCATCATCAAATTACGGTAAACCCTTCTGCAAAAGCCCAAAATGCTCAAGTCCGTTACTTTATTGATCACATCCATACTGCCATCAACGAGCGAAGAACGCTTAACTTCCAATACGGGAATTACAACGTGCAGAAAGAATTTGTTCTCCGCCATCAAGGTAAAGTCTATTCGGTAATCCCTCTGGCCCTAATTTGGAACCATGACTATTACTACCTTGTGGCCAGAAGCTCCCAGTCAGATGAGATTAAGCATTATCGTGTAGATCGGATAAAGGGACTTACTATTTCTGAAGATCTTTTTGCAGCTACGGAATTTAATATTGCGAAACATTTGCAGCAATCCTTTAATATGTATCCTGGCAAGGAGGAGTATGTAGAAATCCAGTTTTGTAATCAGCTTGTGAATGTCGTCATTGACCGGTTCGGAACAGATGTGCTGATCCGTAAAGTCGATGCCGATACTTTCTCCATTAAGATCAAAGCCGCGGTCAGCGATGGTCTGTTGCGTTGGCTGCTTACCTGGGGAAGCGATGCTAAAGTGATATCGCCAAGCTCGCTGGTCAGCAGAATGAAAGAAGAAGCTGAGAAAATGAGTCAGCTGTATACATAGTGCATGTTGCTTTAAAACTACACATTCAATCAGACTACCCTCTCAAAAATTTGAACAGTTCGTATGGTGTAATCACGATATACAAAACAATAATTAATCGTCGAGGAAGGTGAGAAGATGATTGCACGTTGGTTGATGGAATCCAGGTACACCGTTATTTTTACCGGAGCTGGGATGAGTACGGAAAGTGGAGTGCCCGATTTCCGATCAAGCCAAGGGTTATGGCGGGGAACTCATTCGCAGTCTTTAGCAAGCGTAGAAGCTATGGAGCAGGACACTGGCGATTTTGTTTCCTTTTACCGCAGCCGTATTGAGGCATTACAGCACATTCAGCCTCATAAGGGATACGCCATCTTAAACACCTGGGCTGAAAAGCTTCATGTCAAATCGATCATCACTCAGAATACAGATTTTCTGCATCAGAAGTCTGCAAACCGCAATGTGATTACTCTCCACGGAACCATTCAGCAGCTGCACTGCCGGATCTGCAAGGCCAAATATCCCGCCGAATATTACATCAATGAACAAATTTACTGCAGCTGCGGCGGCTTCATCCGACCTTCTGTCGTACTGTTTGGCGAATCTCTGGATCACCAGTCTCTGGCTGATGCTGAATCAGAATCCGCTCAAGCTGATCTGTTTATCGTCTTGGGCTCTTCCCTGGTCGTTTCGCCTGCCAACCTGTTCCCCCAGATTGCCAAAGAGCATGGCGCTAGATTGGTGATCGTCAACCATGACCCTACACCCTTAGATTCCCTTGCAGATGCAGTGATACACGACACGAACATCGGTGATTTCCTTGAGGATATCTCCCTGCAAACACCTGTATTACATGATATGGAATAGAGAGGAATGGGCTAACTATGAAGCAGCCGAAAGTGTATGGAGCTTTTGAGAAAAGAAATGATTTGGTCTTTAGAACCAAGACATATATTCAATTCGGAGAGTCAGAACAATCGCTAGGAGCCTGTTTGATGCTCAATCCTGGCTCAGCTAAGCTTGACCGGCATTTGACGCTTCAACTAAATACAGCAGGAACTGCTGCGGGATCTATTGAATCGCCGGATCCAACCATGCAGCAGCTCATTGCTATCATAAAAGGGATCTATAGCAAGCAAGATTCAATCTCCGGACGTTTCCATATTTATAATTTGTTCAACCTGCGAAATACCCAGTCCATTCATGCTATAGATCAATTCGAATCTTTAGTACAATCCGGTGAATATGATATCATGGAGTCCATTGTCCCGGTTAGTGAAGTCCAGCTTCACCCTTGGTTTCTATTAGGATGGGGAGTGGAACAACATAACCAGTGGGTCAATCTAAAGCGTATAAAGCAGGAGTGGCTGAGTCTAATTACTGAGGCTAATGTGCCGTACTTTGGGAAAAAGCACACCCGGTTCGACGACTATTATCATCCATGTCCTCTTATATCCACCCACCGTCCTAAAATGGTGGACGATCTCATTCAGCAATACAATCAAATTGTATCCGTTTCTTCCATACAGCGGTTTCCTGTTCATGCGGTCAAACCGAATCTTTTGACTGACCTTGAACCCGCAGAAACTAAGATAAAACCGAATAGCAGCTGCTTTATGAGTGCTGTGAGTATAGAGCGTATTGTAAAAGGGTATTCGCATCTCCGCATTAAAGAGGGTTACACATTAGACGCTTATCAAAATAGCGACGGAGCTAATGGAAGCGTGGGTGTCCTAGACGATTTTATGAAAGCCATTGATGGGGATAAGACGCCTTTGTCTTATTTGCAGGCAGCCGTTGTATTCCACGAACTGCACAATCTGGGATCTCAAGGACATGAGATTTCCTGGGCAAGGGATGTATTTCTGCCGCTTGATACAGCAGAGGATCCTTTGAGTCTCTATGAATGGACCCTGGTCAAAGAGACTCCGGCGAATTGGGAGCCCTATTTTTACTATAATTCCAGTGGACATCCTGTAATTGTATTTCACACGATCAATGATATCGGAAAAATAACATTAAACCAATATGTCCATGTATTTAATGCACATGACTATACGCTTCAAGTTGAAAAGCTCTGTATAGCAAGCTGCTGAAGGAGGTATGATTTTTTTAAAAGTTTTTGGCTAGGATAAGTAAAAAAGCTGACGTCGATTCAATCTCGGCATCAGCTTTTTCTGAATTGATTTGCAATCAGAATAGTCACTTACAATTTTATTATCATTTCTAAAATGACTCAAATATAAAAATGCTGCTTCTACATGTTGATTACGCATTAAATTAATCTTGGCTAAAATGAATAAATTTATCAAACGGAATCTCTCGATAATTCAAATTAACGTTTTCTGCTAAAAACTCATCTAAAGACTGTTCCGGATCTTTCACTTTGAAAAGAACACTTACATTACAATGGGCTAATGCTACATGTTCAATCAAGTGTTCAGAAACCTGATATAACAGGTTTTCTTCATCATTAGATAGCTTACTCATGGCGATAACATTAACAGTTATATGGTTTTTTCTTCTATCTTCTCCTATGCCATTTAGAATCCACGGATAATCACTATCTTCACTAGGTCTGTTTTTATCGATAATAATGATTCTACAGCTCTTTGAATTCACCGTAATATCCCAGGCTTCTAAGTTTTTCAATCTGATTATCCTTTTGCAATCTCTTAAAAAATCCACTACCATGATATAATTCTTCCTTTCTCCATTAACCACTCGAAATGTGAGCCAGGTCCTTCCACTCGCTCCAGAAGGCATTCCGCAGACGGTGTTCGGCCCTATTGTACTGATAACATCCTCATTATATTAATGCTCCCCTAACTCCCCGAGTAAATTCACAACTCGTAGCACTCCACTGCCCGGTACGATGCGCTGCCAACGACAAAGCATTCAAGAAGAAGCGGTAAGATGAAGTGATGAAATTGGACCAAAGAAAGCCGCTGAGCAATTGGGCGTAGCCTACCACACCTTGCAGGGATGGAGAAAGCAAAGAACCTTGCACGGCGACGGAGCGCATATTGGGAGCGGACGCGCTTATGCATCTGCCGATAAGACGGCACGTGAAATCGAATTAGAAAGAGAAATAGGCGAGTTGCGACGCGCGAATGAAATTCTCAAGGACGCACTCGGTTTTTTCGCAAAAGACCGGAAGCGGTAAAAGCATGCAAGCTCTATGCTTACATCCGTGAACGACGGGATCGATGGACCGTCAAGGAGATGTGCGAAGCGCTTGCTGTCAGCGAATCAGGCTATTATCGTAGCCTAAAGCCTGCACCCATGCAGGAGAGACAGCAACGGCTTCTGGTCAACATGAAAGCAATCATCAGTGAACATGAAGACAATCGAAATTACGGTGCCCGGCGCATGCTGCTGGCGCTGTCGCAAATAGACATCCACACCAGCTACAGCACCGTCTATCGCCTCATGAAGAAGCATGGGCTGCTGCAGAAAGCGAAGCGTCACCCGAACGGTATTACACGTGAGGATGCCGCAGCTCAAAAGAGCGAAAATCTGATCCAACGAGACTTCAGCGCCTCGTCACCGAACCAAAAGTGGCTATCGGATATCACCGAAGTTCCTTGCTCGGATGGCAAACTCTATCTGTCCGCGGTGCTGGATGGTTACAACGGAGAGATCGTCGGCCTTGCCATGGACGACAACATGCGCAAGGAACTCTGCATCCAAGCATTTGAGAACGCGTGCAAGGCAAGAAACGCGCGCGGCATGATTGTTCACAGCGATCGCGGCAGTCAATTCACAAGTCAGGCATTCCGCGCGTGTCTGGCTAAACACGGCGCCATTCAGAGTATGAGCGGCACAGGGCGTTGCTATGACAACGCAAGAATGGAAAGCTTCTTTGCTACGTTAAAGAAAGAAAAGCTGTATAAGATTAAAACCGAACACCACCCGATGGCGCAGATCAAATCGATCATCTTTAGATATATTATGACCTACTACAATAGACGGCGCATCTACACTACGAATCCAGGGGGCTGGCCCCCAACGATTTACCGTGAAAGAATGCTGTCACACGCAGCTTAGCAACAGGATTTCTTCATGAGTGTGTTTTCAGACTGCACTTTTCTTGACAACTCCATACCTTCCTCTGCCAATCTATTGGTTTACTAAGCACTTAATTAGATAATTAATCCAAACACTTGGGGCGCTGGGCAGCCCCATTTGAAGCTCATTTTTGCAGATCATCTGCTATCACAGCTAACCTTGAGCTAATTCCCTTGGATCTTTATAACACCAATCACTCATGTACGGCATATTAGTAATATTATCTAAGTCCTCTAGGGTATAAAACCATTCTTCCTCTATCCATATTTTTGATGTCGGATAGATCTTAAGTATAGCGTGGAAAAATCGCAATAATAGATCTTCATTATCATCAAAATCGTCAGACACTACTGCTTTAAAATATTCATTATTAGTATCATCCCAATTAAAACTAACTAATTGATATTCATATGGTTCATCATACACACTAAAACTAAGAGTTCTTGAATAATCCTCTCTAAATGGCAAGTCACTTATATATACTCGTGTGTATTTTAGTGCCCCATCACTATCGAAACTTTCTTCATCACTATCAAAGAAAAGATTCTCTTCTACACATATCTTATTAAGATCTCTCAGCAAATCATTTGCTGGATTACTTTCCCCACGTTTAAATAATAAAAAAGATGACATCCCCATTATTTCAATACTCCCCCTAACTCTTCGAGCGAATTCACAACTTTTACACCTTTACTATTAATTTCTTGAATCATTTTAGCTGTTTGAGGATTTGAGATATCAATAATCTCATCAATATACAGTACAATCTTGAATCGGCTACACTTAGTTGGACAGAAAAAATAAGGGCTAGTAGAATGAAAACAACACCATGGGGAGTGGATCTACTATGCTAAGAGAAAGACGTACATTTACAGCAGAATTTAAGAGACAAATGGTTCAGTTATATACAAATGGGAAAACAAGAGCAGCCATTGCAAATGAGTATGAGCTCAGCCCATCTGCGCTAGATCGCTGGATCAAACAATCCCAAACCTCAGGCTCATTTTCTGAAAAAGACAATAGAAGCGCTGAAGAGAATGAACTTATTGCGCTTCGAAAAGAACTGAAGCAACTTCGAATGGAGAATGACATTTTAAAGCAAGCCGCGCTGATCATGGGACGAAAGTAAACATCATTAAACAAAATAGTGATAAATAATCGGTATCAGCAATGTGTAACGTCCTACAAATCGCTAAAAGCACCTTTTACTATGAAGTAAGCGAGAAAGAAAGCGAAGACGAGAGCATCCTTACGAAAGCGATCGTAGCGATCTTTCAAAGCAACCGCAAAGTCTATGGGACACGGAAGATTAAAACGAAACTCCAGGAGCAAGGATACACGGTTTCCAGACGCCGTATTGGGCGGATTATGAAAGAGCAAGGTCTTGTGTCCACGTACACGATTGCTCAGTATAAGCCGCATAGAACGGCTTGTAATGATGCAAACACAGCCAATGTATTGAAACGTGAGTTCAACCAAGCAGAAGCAAAACGCTTTGTCGTCAGCGATCTGACGTATGTTAAAGTCGGGCACAAGTGGCATTACATTTGTGTACTGGTCGACTTATTCAACAGAGAAATTATTGGGCACAGTGCAGGTCCGCGTAAGGACGCTGCTCTAGATTCCCGCGCCTTTGCCACAGTAGAAGGCGATTTGAGCGACATTCAGTGGTTCCACACGGATCGTGGAAGTGAGTTTAAAAACCAGGCCATGGATACGTTGTTAAAGACCTTTGACATCGGTCGTTCGCTCAGCATGAAGGGCTGTCCTTACGACAACGCCGTTGCTGAAGCGACTTACAAAGTAATAAAAACCGAATTCATTAACCAGATGTCGTTCCAGAGTCTCCACCATCTAAAGCTAGAATTATATGATTATGTGAACTGGTTTAACAAACACCGGGTTCATGGTTCACTAGGTTACATGACACCCGTTCAGTATAAAGCTGCGGCCCTTAAAAAAGTTGTCTGATTTACTGTTGACAGTCCAGGTATTAAGCACGGCAGCTTAAAAACCCTATTGACTGCTACACTTTTAAACGGGGTTATTCTGCTTGCAGGGTTCATATGGCTCTGGAGCAGTGCTCCTGATGGACTCGCTCAGCTTGTACAAGCGGGTATTTACGGGATATCGTTTTTCGTTATTCTGGCAATAAATATAGGAATTGTCTTCATCGGCAAAAAAAAATTGCTCTAAACAAACTAACCGCGTAGTCCGGTGTCAGACCTGACTATGCGGTTTTAATATATTCATATTGATAAAACCTACAATTGCGCATCGTACCAGCGAGCAAACCCTGATTGGGCACTGCAAACGTTGGATGAGCCTTAATATGTATTGCAAATTTTTATCCTCCAACTTCTGTTTTCATGCCAGGATTGTAAGTAATATCAAGCATCTCTTTCTCTTGTTTCGTAACTAAATTTTCAATGAATTTTTCAACATCATTTACGTCTTTAAACTGTTGTTTATCGAATTCATTAATAACAAAATTGACTTTTTGTTCAGAAATTCCCACTCCGATATGAGTCATTTTTATACCAGCATCATCAATTTCCTTCAATTTTGTTTTCAACTTATTTAAAGCCTGATTGAGATCTGACCTTGAGTATTCGACCTCTATGAATTTCACTTTATCTTTCAACTTTGTTTCAAGTTTTTCTTTCAGTTGTTTAGTATTTTCATTCTCTTCCTTTAAACCTACAATAATCTTTCCAGAATCTGTGTAAAAGATTCCATCCTGTGCAAATGGAATATTATCGTTGTAGACCTCTTTAACAATCATATTATATGTTTGAATATCTTTGGGTTGAATATTTGTTTCTTTGGTCTTCGTAGAGCTCTCACAGCCAGACATTAGTGCTAAACTGATTATTAAAGCTATCCCCATGCTTTTTTTAGCCATGTTTAAACCTCCCTATATATTCAATTACATTTAAACTAAATAATCCCTTTAAATATTAAAAACGCATTCCATCCTAAAAAGTCACAATTAAGTAATAAAGAAGGATACCGCTTTGTTTGATCCAATCTCACCACTAAAAAACAGGGTAAAGAATACCGGCTTCCTCGCTACACTAAGTGGCTGAAGTCTGATTGCTAAAAATTATGTCAATACTGCCTGATAAGAATATAGATAGGGTGGTCATGACGATGTGGACTCCAATTAACAACGCTGTATGTGACGTCTACAAATTTTAAATATTTAACACAGTAAGATACAGTAAGATACACAATTAAGGGTTCCCATTGGAACTGAAAGAGGTTACTTTTGAGGGCCACTATTTTCCACAGCATATAGTTCTTTTAAAAGTGTAGTTAAATCAAGATTTGGTTTTACGGGCATATGATTAATTGTTGTTGGTGTCAAATATAATTTTTTCTTTGTATTTTCATACAAAGTAACATGAAATAATACACCTACTGATTCTTGTTGAGTTGGATCTGAAACGATTTCTAAATCTCGAATATTTTCAATCCACATTTTTATCTCCACCTGATCATCGATAATCTTTTTTTCCCCAGAGCTCCCACTAATCATTTCAATGTAATCAACTTTTGTAATATCTCCGGAATAATAAGCTTCAAATTTTTTGGGTGTACTACTCGATGATTCTAAATTAACTTGATCATTATTTTGGCAACCGTTACAAATCGCAACGACCAAAGATATAATGAGGAACGGGACGAATATATTTTTCTTCATAAGTCAAACTCCCCCTTTGTAATCTAAACGTATACTCCGTTAATAATGTTTCATCCTGGTTTTTTTAAATAAAAGACGCTTAGATTACGGGATCCAAGCGTCTTTTATAGATTAATCCCTAATTTTCCACATATCCGCTATTGACCCATACTGACCTAGCAGTAGATATATATCTTTTCCAGTCGAACCCCAATTATTATCCAACCAGATTTACCAGATGTCCTGCATCGAGACCTTCAGGTGTGTATCCGTAGTTAACTAGTCGTAAAAAACCAGGGCTGTTTGCCTTCACTTCTGTTGTCATTTCCGCGAAGGTTGGTGATGTATCTCGAACGGCACTGAATAATTAATAATTGAAGCAGGACTAACTTGTGCATTTTGAGATTATAATTCATTCATGTGGCCAACTGAAGTTGTGCCCGATTTTGCAACTGCTTTCTTTGCTTTTATTTAATCCAACCTGACACATCTTCTCGACACGGAAGTTTAACCATAAAACTTATAAAATGAAAAAACCTTGAAAGGCTAATAGCCAATCAAGGTTTTTTAATATATCTACACTTCTACATTTTCATTCCATATACTTTCAAATTCCTCTTTACTTATCTGCACTAGAATAAACTCCGAATTTGCTGCAATCTCCTCAACTGCTGGATAAGGTTGCTCTGACAAGATCGAGCCTCCAAATTCGCTGGATTGTGTAGCATAACCAATCCTGCCATTTTTGTATATCTCTATTTTTCTGTTTTCATATCCTACATCATCAAGCTCGGCATAAATAATATACGGTTCGTCAGCAATCTCATGTATCCATTCTATCTTCAAAAACTGCATCCTATCGCCCCCTTTTTAATTTTTACCTGTACGGACAATTCTACCAAATAAGTCTAGCGGATTATGAAAGAGCAAGGTCTTGTGTCCACGTACACAATGGCTCAGTATAAGCCGCATAGAACGGCTTGTAATGATGCAAACATAGCCAATGTATTGAAACTTGAGTTCAATCAAACAGAAGCAAAACGCTTTGTCGTCAGTGATCTGACGTATGTTAAAGCCGGGCACAAGTGGCATTACATTTGTGTACTGCTCGACTTATTTAACAGAGAAATTATTGGGCACAGTGCAGGTCCGCGTAGGGACGCTGCTCTAGTTTCCCGCGCTTTTGCCACAGTAGAAGGCGATTTAAGCGACATTCAGTGTTTCCACACGGATCGTGGAAGTGAGTTTAAAAACCAGGTCATGGATACGTTGTTAAAGACCTTTGACATCGGTCGTTCGCTCAGTATGAAGGGCTGTCCTTACGACAACGCCGTTGCTGAAGCGACTTACAAAGTAATGAAAACCGAATTCATTAACCAGATGTCGTTCCAGAGTCTTAACCATTTAAAGCTAGAATTGTATGATTATGTGAACTGGTTTAACAAACACCGGGTTCATGGTTCACTAGGTTACATGACGCCCGTTCAGTATAAAGCTGCGGCCCATAAAAAAGTTGTATGATTTACTGTTGACAGTCCATTATTCAGTGTCTACTACATGGGGGCTTGACCATTTAGCCAATCAAGGTTTTAAAATATTATTTATTAATAACTCAACTTTCGCAGAGCGAAAATCGTCTTAAATGCATGGTGTAACTGAAGAAATCGCGTATTCAATATAATCGTTGCAAAATAGAAAAACACCACTTCATTTGGTAAAGTGAGAGTGTCGAGCAATCACTACCATACAGAAGAGGTGTCCTCTACATGATAGAGCAAAACGTCCATCAGAATCAACTTCCTAATGAAATCAAATCGGCATTCAAAGAACTAAAAGTGCTGCAGCACTTGAAAACAGCGGGCTTTAAGAAGAAATTCGGGT
>NZ_JAGFIP010000022.1:0-63199 GCF_017582705.1 Paenibacillus sp. F411 | reverse complement strand
CCTGAGCCAGGATCAAACTCTCCATGAAAGTTGAGTTCCATTGCTCATTTCAAAACTGACGAGATTATAAAATCTCATTGTTGATCTCACCCGAAGGCAAGATCGGTTTAACTCACTCGTTGTTCAGTTTTCAAAGATCAATTCTGTTTCTGTCGCTTTGACAATCTCTCGTCTCAGCAACTTTTATAGTATATCACGTTGGTTCCAACTTAGCAAGCACTTTTTTTCGAAAGTTTATTTCAAGCATTTCGCTTGCCGTGTCTCTTCACCGTGACATCCAACCACCGTTTCGCGGCCGGAAATAAAATATACCATAGCACTGAAGCACAATGCAACCCCTTTGCGGATTTTTTTGATTGGTATATATATACAGACTCATTGTTTATCTTCTCACCCCTCCCTTCGGCCACAAGGTATAGCTAAAGCTGATTATAAAATCAATGCCAAGCACAGCACTCCACACCTGCACCATCCTAATCAATACTTCCGTGTTTGCAGGTTCTCCGACATACCAGACCATCCCCGCAAGGATGACACAGCCAATACACCAGGACAGCAGATGGCGAAGCCAGCCTTCACGTTCCAATCGTGCATGCTCCCTTCCAGTGCGTGCTCTAGGTAACGGTTTGGATCCACCGGCAAAGCGGTAAGCAAATCGTTGATCCGCCCAAGAGATCATACTCCGGCCAAAAGCAATCGTTACCCCGATATATACAGCGGCGAGTCCGTGTACCCACTTTGCTTCGGCTCCATTTTTCAAATCCAGAACAGTAACCGTGATCAGCAGGAGATCCACTACAGGAGTAGCGGCGAGCAGCAACGCACCAAGCTTCTTCCTTCCAAAAAGATATCTCGCACACAATCCGGCCACCACGAGCACCCAAAATCCAATCTCACATCCTACAATGAGGGCGGCAATCACAGCTTTGCACTCCTTTTTTAATACAGTCGTCTTAAAAAAGGTTAGCACACTTGTGCGAAATAAACAAGCTACATGTTATACTTTATCCATGCCAAAAATCGTAGATCACAACGCGCAAAAAGAAAAAGTAGCCCAGGCGGCGTGGAGGGTTATCCATCAGCATGGGCTGGAGTATGCATCTGTCCGCAACATCGCAGAAGAGGCGGGGCTGTCATCAGGCTCGCTGCGGCATTATTTTGCTACACAATCGGAGCTGTTCGCTTTTGCCATGAAGCTTGTCACGCAGCGGGTCAACGAGCGAATCAGCAGGATTTCGTTTACGGGAGATGTTTTGAAGGATGCTCCTTTATTGGTAGATGAGATTTTGCCGCTAGAGGAAGAAACTCGTCAGGAAATGGAGGTATGGTTCGCGTTTGTCGTCAAATCCTTCTCGGATCCCACACTCGGCTCACTTCGAAGTCAAGTGGACGAGGATATGCGCCGTTTGTTCTCCACCATCGTCCATGCACTTGTTCAGCAGGAGCTTGCGCCCTTGCAGCTGGATCAGGAACTGGAGACAGAGCGCTTTTACGGACTGATTGACGGACTTGCCATGCATGCTGTCATGAGACCCGAGAAGCTGACTCCAGATCTCATGCGATCTGTGGTAAAGCGTCACCTGTATTCTATATGCAAGCCTGAGATTGCAGCCGCGTGCCTGTCAGGCCGTGATCCCAAGCAGCCGTAGTCTGCATCCCATGCATGTAAAAAAGGACCCTCTCACGTTGCCATAACGCGGAAGGGTCCTTTTAGATATGTTCATTGCTCCAGCCAGATGGCCGGAGGCTCTATGCAGCATGTATCTCGCTTAGTCCAGCGCCCGGTGACGCATATGCGGGAAGAGCAGCACATCTCGGATCGACGGGGCGTTGGTCAGCAGCATAATCAAGCGGTCAATCCCGATGCCGAGTCCTCCTGTTGGCGGCATGCCGTACTCCAGCGCACGCAGGAAATCCTCGTCCATCTCATGGGCTTCATCATTACCCTGCTCGCGTTCCTTCAGCTGGGACTCAAAGCGCTGGCGCTGATCGATTGGATCGTTGAGCTCCGAGAAGGCATTGGCATGCTCACGCGCGACAATAAACAGCTCGAAACGGTCGGTAAAGCGCGGATCCTGATCGTTTTTCTTGGCCAGCGGCGAAATTTCAACCGGATGTCCGGTTACAAACGTCGGCTGAATGAGCGTCTCTTCTACAAACTGCTCAAAGAACGCGTTCAGAATATGACCGAAGGTCATATGCTTCTCGACAGGCACCTTATGCTCCTTGGCCAAGGCATGAGCTTCCTCATTGGTCATCTGCACGCCGAAGTCGACTCCAGTCACTTCCTTAACGGCATCGACCATGGAAACGCGGCGCCATTCCGGCTTGAGGTCAACCTGTTGGCCTTGATATTCCACAACCTGGGTTCCCAGCACTTCCTGCGCAATGTGCGCGATCAGATTTTCTGTCAGTGCCATAATATCCTTGTAATCCGCATAGGCTTCATACAGCTCAATCATTGTAAATTCCGGGTTATGGCGTGTTGAAATGCCCTCATTGCGGTATACCCGGCCAATTTCGTACACTTTTTCGAGGCCGCCGACAATAAGACGCTTCAAATGAAGCTCGATCGCGATTCGCATGTACAGCTCCATATCCAGCGCATTATGATGCGTAATAAATGGACGTGCTGCGGCACCGCCGGCAATCGTATGCAGGGTTGGTGTCTCCACTTCCAGATATCCGTGCGAATCCAGGTAGCGGCGCATGGACTGGATAATACGGGAACGCGTAATGAAGGTCTTTTGAACCTCCGGGTTAATGATCAGATCCACGTAACGCTGACGGTAGCGCAGCTCTACATCCTTCAAGCCATGGAATTTCTCCGGCAGCGGATAGAGCGATTTCGACAGTACCTCCAGATTGTGTACCTTTACCGTGGTTTCACCGGTTTTTGTCTTAAACAGCGTCCCGCTGATCCCGATAATGTCACCCAAATCCAAAATACTGAATGCTTCATACTTATCCGCTGGAACGGTATCCTGGCGCACATAAATCTGGATACGGCCGCTCAAGTCCTGAATATGCGCAAAGGAAGCCTTGCCCATACCCCGTTTTGCCATAATCCGGCCAGCCAGGTTCACCTCAACCTGCTTCTCCTCAAGCTCCTCCTTGCTGAGAGCATCGTAAGCCTCCATCAGCTCTCCCGCCTGGTGAGTTCTTTCGTATTTTCCCCCAAACGGGTCTATGCCGAGCTTGCGCAGCTCGTCCAGCTTCGCACGCCGGATCTGCAGCAGCTCACTGAGCTCCTGCTCTTGTCCCTGCTCTTGTTGATGATTTTCTTCCGTCATCGTAACGCTCATCTCCTTCATTCTCGCTTCCCGGTGGAATGCCGGCAGCCTGTCCGCCTCATTGGGCTGATGGTGCTATCATAGCGAAAAAAGCTCCCCGAAAGGAAGCTTTCCGCGCATGCTGATCTAACTTACTTCTTAATGTCTACAATTTTATATTTAATGACGCCGGCTGGTACGTTGACATCAACCACCGAGCCTTTTGCTTTGCCGATAATCGCCTTGCCTACCGGGCTTTCGTTGGAAATCTTGTTGTTCAATGGGTCGGATTCTGCAGTGCCGACGATGGTGTATTCCATCGTATCCCCAAACTCCATATCCTCCACAATGACCGTGTTGCCCACGCCAACCGCGTCTGTGCTAATATCCTCGTTATTGATGATGCGGGCATTACGGAGCATTTTTTCCAAAGTGATAATACGGCCTTCTATAAAAGCTTGTTCATTCTTGGCATCTTCATACTCGGAATTTTCACTGATGTCGCCATAACCGATGGCAACCTTGATCCGCTCTGCAACTTCGCGCCGTTTAACGGATTTCAGATTCTCGAGCTCATCTTCCAGCTTTTTCAGACCATCCTGTGTAAGAATGACTTCCTTATCGCTCATCTCAACCGATTCTCCTGTCATGTAAAAAGTTTAAATCATGCCCTACTATATGCAAATCTCCGAGGATCAGAACCCCCTGATGTCTGTCGGATGCTCCGGCAAATTATACTGAGAAATTATATGGGAACCATTTCAAAAAGTCAATGTGCACACCGGCAGGTTTTGAAAACGCTACCCAGCGGGTATCGTCTGGGGATAGATGCTCTCCCCTGCGGCGCATTCCTCCAGCTGGTCCACATACGTGTTTAGCAGCTCAACCATCTGATCCCGCCGGGTTCCTTCCATAATCCTATCCTTGATCCGGGCGGAGCCCTTCAAGCCCTTCAGGTACCAGGACAGATGCTTCCGCATTTCCCGTACTGCTGCTTCTTCACCCCGGAGCGCAATCAAGCGATCCATGTGCAGGGCAGCAATCTTGATCTTCTCTTGCGGCGACGGGTCATCCAGCAGCTCTCCGTGGTGAAGGTATTGGATCGTGCGGTACAGCATCCAGGGATTACCCAAAGCGCCCCGACCAATCATAACGCCGTCACAGCCGGTTTCATCCAGCATGCGCCGGGCATCCTCCGGGGTCACTACATCCCCGTTGCCAATCACCGGGATCAAGACGGATTCCTTCACCTGCTTAATGATGCTCCAGTCCGCCCGGCCTGTATACTGCTGCTCACGGGTGCGTCCATGAACACTGACCGCCTGTCCGCCGGCACGCTCCACAGCCTGTGCATTTTCGACCGCAAAAATATGCTCGCTGTCCCAGCCAGTCCGCATCTTAACCGTTACCGGCTTATCGACAGCGTCTACCACTGCAGCTACCATTTCATAGATTTTGTTGGAGTCCAGGAGCCAGCGGGCGCCGGCGTCCATTTTGGTGACCTTAGGTGCCGGACAGCCCATGTTAATGTCGATGATATCCGCATTAGTCTCTTTGTCCACGACCTTCGCCGCCTCCACCAGAGACGGACGGTCACCGCCAAAAATCTGCAGGCTCAGCGGCTTCTCCCGCTCATCCACAAACAGCATCTCCTGGGTGCGCTTGTTGCCATGAACGATCGCTTTCCCGCTCACCATTTCGGCACAGACGAGGCCTGTGCCAAACTCCTTCGCAATCAAGCGGAAGGCGGGGTTGCATACACCGGCCATTGGCGCCAGCACAACCTGATTCTTCATCTCGATCTTTCCGATCTTCAGCATGTGAAGTTAAATTCACCCCTTTCCTCCAATGATGGTTCTATGATCAACCACGCAGGGTCAGTTCGTCTAAAGAAATACCCAGAGCATCTGCAATTCGGGAAAGCAGAGCTTCGTCAGCCCGCCGATTTCCCCGCTCCACAGCTCCGAGCACGGCAAGTGAAACCTCAATTTGCGCAGCCAGCTGCTGCTGGGTCAGGCCCTTTAACTTTCGGAAAGCGCGGATCCGCTGTGCAAGCTGCATGTTTTCCAAAGCTGTATTCCTTCCTTTCCTTCCAAGCTCTCAAGCGCTGTCTTGACTGTCATATGCAGGCCGGAAGGCTCATCCTCGGGAACGATGTCACGCAGCGGCATCAGCACGAAGGCTCTCTCCAGCATCCGCGGATGCGGAAGAATCAGCTCCCGGGTGTTCATGTTCTGTCCCGTCATCCACAGCAAATCCAGATCCACCGTGCGCGGGCCCCAATGGACCAGCCGTTTGCGGCCAAGACGGCTCTCAATACGCTGCATGACAGCCAGCAGCTCAAGCGGAGACAGCGAGGTGGAGATGGCGGCGGCCATGTTCAAGAACATCGGCTGATCCACATATCCTACCGGTTCGGTCTCGTACAGACTGGAGCAGCGGAGGACCTGAATGCTGGGGTGCTTGTCTAGCTGCCTCAGCGCCTCCAGCATCGTCTGTTCCCGATCTCCCAAATTAGCCCCTAAAGCAATATAAGCCTCTGAGCATTCAGAGGTAGTGTGTGCATTCATCATGGCGTCTCACTTTCTGGTTCGGTGCAGCTCTACGGTAACACCCTCAAAATGAATATCAAAAGGCGGATGCGGCTTGGTTACTTTAACGGTTAATGCAACGATACTAGTATAAGTGCGGAGCACTTCGGTTGCAATATACTCCGCTAAAGCCTCGATTAGCTTGAATTGCTTGTTTTTCATCACACCGAGAAGCAGCTCGTGGACCTCCGCATAATTGACCGTGAGGGTCAAGTCATCGCGCAGCCCGGCCTCTTTTAAATCCAGCTCCAGCTCCAGGTCCACATAATAGCGCTGTCCGAGCTTTCGTTCCTCCTCAAATACGCCGACATAGGCGTAATATTCCATTTTGCGCAGGCTCATCTTATCCATGGATCCATACCGCCTTTCCTGAACGTTGATCGTTACTAAATACTTCCTGCAGGCAGCCTGCGGGTCAACCAGGGTGAAGCGTAAAGCATGGCATCACTCATCGCAACCGTTCGTTTCATCTGCGCCACATCATGCACCCGAACCAGCTGACAGCCCTGTGCGATCCCGAACGCAACCGTAGCTGCGGTTCCCTCGACGACATCCTCCACCGGCAGGTTCAGCGCGGTGCGGATAAATCGCTTGCGCGAGGTAGCCAGCAGCACGGGATACCCCAAGTGAACGAGCTCATCCAGCGCACTCATGACCTGCAGGTTCTGGCTGTGATTTTTGGCGAATCCGATACCGGGATCCAGTAGAATCCTTGCGGGATTGACGCCGGCCTGGAGTGCAATATCTACGCTTTCCAGCAGATCCTTCTTCATATCTTCTATGAGATCTGTATAGTTCTCATCCTGACGGTTATGCATCAGAATGATCGGGCAGTCCAGTGCTGCGGCTGTGGATGCCATTTGGGGATCCTTTTTACAGCCCCAGACATCATTAATGATGTGCGCCCCGGCCTGTATCGCCTGCCGCGCTACCTCCGCCTTATACGTGTCGATGGACAGCGGGATATGCGGCGCTGCTTTATGAATCGCCTCAATCACCGGTATGACCCGGCTCAGCTCTTCCTCAGCACGGACGGGCTGATGTCCCGGACGCGTGGACTCTCCCCCGATATCAATCAGATCTGCACCCTCCTCCACCAGCCTCAGTGCATGCTCCACAGCACGCCCCGAATCCAGATACCTGCCCCCATCGGAAAAAGAGTCCGGCGTAACATTCAGAATGCCCATGATCAGTGTAGCACTGCCCAGCTTCAGCTCGGTCTGACCGCACTTGTATGTCTGCTCGTACACGGTGATTCTCATCCTCGAAGTCCCCTGCCTTCCTGTCTGTTCCCGGTCCATTGCCGGTAGGCCTGTAAAAGCTGCCCCGTAATCGGGCCCATGACACCAGACCCTACCAATGCGGTTTTCTGTCCCTGGGCGAGCAGAGAAGTGATCGGCATCAGCTCCTGAACAGAGCCTGTCGTAAACACCTCATCCGCTTCCAGCAGGTCCTCCCAGCCATAACGGCCTTCATGGACGGGAATGGAAAGCTGCTGCGCCAGCTCCAGCACCGCCGCCCGGGTAATACCGGGCAAGATGCCGGTGCCGATGTCCGGCGTATACAGGTGGCCCTCCCGGATAAAAAACAGATTGCTTACAATGCCCTCCGCCAGCTCCTGGTTTACGGTCAGCATGCAGCCCTCGGCTTGGAGCGCAACGGCCTCCGGGTAACTTTGCAGTTCTTTTTTGGCCATAATGCTGTTCATGTAGTGCAGCGACTTCAGCCTGACCGGCGTCTCCGGCGTATTGCGGGGGGTATGCAGCAGCTGTAGCCCTCTCCCCTTCTGATACGCTTCGTCAGGCATTACGGGGAGCGGCTTCACGAGAAGCAGCTCCTGCGGAGCTTCATACATACCAGATGGCAAGCCGAGACCGCCCTCTCCGGCCGTTACCGTATACCGCACATAAGCATCCTTCAAGTCGTTAGCGGCAAGCAGAGCCTGCAGCCAGTCCCGGAAGGTGCTGTCATCCTGGGTATACGGAATGCCCAGCACGCTGCAGCTCTCTTCCAATCGCTTTAAATGCCGGTCCAGCAAAAAAGGCACCCCGTCGTAAGTACGAAAGGTCTCAAACAGCCCCATCCCGTAGAGCAGCCCATGATCGAGCACCGAGATGGAGGCCTGAGATGCCGGAATCACTTGTCTGTTGAGGCCAACCAGCCTCATGCCTGAGCGCCGGCCTTGTTCTGCAGAAAGCTGCGCAGCATTTGATGGCCATGGTCCGTAATAATGGATTCCGGATGAAACTGAACGCCTTCGATCGGGTATTCCTTGTGCCGCAGCCCCATAATTTCACCCTCTTCGGTCCAGGCTGTAACCTCTAGACAGTCAGGCAGACTTTCCTTCTCCACCAGCAGCGAGTGATATCTCGTCGCAGTAAAAGGATTGCTCAGACCCTGGAAAACCGAGGTGCCATGATGATGAATAGGCGAGGTCTTGCCATGCATCAAGCGCTCCGCCCGAATCACGTTGCCGCCAAATGCTTGTCCGATCGCCTGATGACCGAGACAGACGCCGAAAATAGGGATCCTGCCCTTAAAATGCTGAATCACGTCCAGGCTAATGCCTGCCTCATTCGGCGTGCACGGCCCCGGCGAGATCAGAATATGATCCGGTGCGAGCTTTTCAATACCGGCAAGATCAATTTCATCATTGCGGTACACCTGAACCTCTTCGCCAATCTCTCCCAAATATTGCACCAGGTTATAGGTAAAAGAATCGTAATTATCAATGACCAGAATCATGATTATCTCCCCTTATCTTAAAGCTGCGGCTGCAGCCTCTTCTTCACTGCACATGACGGCAGCGATCAAGGCCTTCGCCTTATTATGGCATTCGCGGTATTCCCGGTAAGGCTCGGAGTCAATGACAATGCCGGCTCCCGCCTGAATATATCCGATTCCGTCCTTGACCGCTAAGGTACGTATAATGATATTTAACTCCATATCTCCATTATAATCGATCCAGCCCATCGACCCTGTGTAGGGACCTCTTGTGACCGGCTCCAGCTCCTCGATAATTTCCATGGTGCGGATCTTGGGGGCCCCGGTGATCGTTCCGCCGGGAAAGGCAGCAGCGATCACGTCATAAGCATGCTTCCCCTCGGCCAGCTGTCCCTCCACTTGAGAAACCAGATGCATCACGTGCGAATAACGCTCGATCGTCATCAGCTCCGGCACCTTCACCGAGCCATAGGCTGCAATACGTCCAATATCATTGCGCTCCAGATCGACCAGCATGATATGCTCCGCCCGTTCCTTCTCCGTCTGCAGCAGCTCGGCCTCCATCGCGGCATCCTCTTGTGGAGTGGCACCCCTCCGGCGGGTACCGGCAATCGGGCGCGCGGTTACCTTTCCGCCATCCAGCTTGATCAAGAGCTCCGGCGAAGCGCTCGACAGCGCAAACCCCGGCGAATTCAAATAGCCCATGTAAGGTGAAGGATTGAGCACGCGCAGCCACTCATACACTTGAGAAGGATGAGACCTAAGCTTCACGTGACGCCGAAGCGAGAGGTTCACCTGAAATACATCTCCATTGCGGATATATTCCTGAATATCTTCAACTGCCTGCTGAAAGGCCTCCTTGGAAAAAGGGCTCTCCAGCGCATCCCAGCCCGCCACCTCCGGCACCAGCAGTGACGCTGCTTTTTGACGTCTTGCGGCAGTGAGGGCTTGCTCTGCAGAGCGCTCTTGAGTATCTCCCGTTATCCACTGCTCCCAGGCCTTAAGCATGCTTTGCGCTTTAGCCTCAGCTTGCTCATATAGAAGCTGCAGCTTCATCTTATCCTCCGCAGTTAACGGGAATCCCGCGGGGTGTTCTGCTGGCTGCAGACTGTCCCCGTTTAAGCTGTCCTTGCTTCCCTCATCCGGCTTCCATGGGATATGAACAGCGCAGTACAGCGCATGCTCCTGATGATCATAGATCCACTGCGACTCCATCCGCATCCACAAATAATCCGGGAAGCCGGCGTCATCGCTGGCAATAACCGGAATCTGCTCCAGCGAGCGGATGACATCATAGCCGAGGAAGCCGGCACAACCGCCCCGGAAATCCGGCCAACCGGGAGTGCGCGGTGCCCGGTACGGACGCATCCACTGCTCCAGCAGCGGCAGCGGATCGCCGTGAAGCGGCTTCGACTCTCCAGTGCGCAGATCCAGCACCTTCGCTTCCGTGCCTTTACCGGTAAGCACTGATACCGGATCTGTCCCTACATAGGTGTATCTTCCGCTCTTTCCGCTCTCCAGCACGAACGAATAGGGAGAGGAGGCCTGCCAGGCCGGGGTCCATGTTTCTGGTAGCTCGGGATAGACCTTGTTCCCTCGTGCTAAATAAGGCAGCATGGTCCAGCCTTCCTCCACCCAATTTAACCATTCGGCCAGCTTTGTTGTTCGTTCCATGCCTTTCCTCCCTATCCGTGAAAAATGCTGTCTGTTGCCTGTCAGTATACTTCATCCCGTCCGGCTTGAAAACCCCGCAGTAAGCAGCATACGCCTTGTTCTCTATACAATGTCCATTCCGGCGCTGCCCCATCCGAACCCCCGGGAAAGAAACAAAGCCTTCAATGCGTCCTGCATTGAAGGCTGTTTCTCTATAAATTTAAGTGCAATTAGGATTCAAAGTTATACAGCGGTGTGCTCAGGTAACGCTCACCGTTACTCGGAATAATAACAACGACACGCTTGCCTTCGCCAAGCTGCTTGGCAACCTTCAGTGCAGCGTGTACCGCAGCCCCGGAGGAAATGCCGGCCAGTACGCCTTCTTCTTTGGCCACACGGCGTGCCGTCTCGAAAGCATCATCGTTCTCGACATGGATAATCTCATCGTAAATGTCACGGTTCAAAATCTCCGGAATGAAGTTCGCACCGATACCTTGAATCTTATGCGGACCCGGCTGGCCTCCCGCCAGAATTGGGGATGCTGCTGGCTCTACTGCGTAAATCTTCACATCCGGGAACGCGTTCTTCAGCACTTCACCAGCGCCCGAGATCGTTCCGCCCGTGCCGATGCCGGCTACGAATGCATCCAGACTGCCGCCCACGGATTGAATCGCCTCCACAATTTCCGGCCCTGTCGTTTCACGGTGAATCTTCACGTTCGCCTGATTGCGGAACTGCTCTGCCATGAAGTAGGAAGGATTGCTGCGAACCAGCTCCTCGGCCTTCTTCACCGCGCCGTTCATGCCTTCAGATCCAGGTGTCAGCACCAGCTCTGCGCCGTAAGCACGCAGCAGGTTACGACGCTCCAGGCTCATCGTTTCCGGCATTACAATAACCGCTCTGTAGCCCTTGGCTGCCGCAACCATTGCAAGGCCGATCCCTGTGTTGCCGCTCGTTGCCTCAACAATGGTGTCGCCCGCCTTCAGCTTGCCTTCCTTCTCGGCTTCTTCCACGATGCTGACCGCGATCCGATCCTTGACGCTGGAGCCGGGATTCTGGTATTCCAGCTTCAGATAAATCTCTGCGCTGCCTTCCTCCGCCAGACGGTTCAAGCGAACCAGCGGTGTTCCTCCGATCAATTCCGTTACGTTATTAACGACTTTAGCCATGGTAACTGCCTCCCTGTATGATATATTCCACTGCATTCGTATCTTTATTTATTGCATGAATAGTTTCATTAATATCCGAGTAAAACGCTAGGTTTTGTAACTCCATATTATCAACGATTCTGTCCTGTGTCAACAACCTAAAATCACAGGAAGTCTCCATAAGAAACAGGCCTTGGCAGCCGGAGAAATAAGCTGCAAAGGCCTGTTTTACGGTTGCCGGAATGGCGCGGGCGACGCCCCTGCCAGCATCCGGGCTTCATATTTGCTGCGGAGCCGCTGCTCCAGCTGACTTAAGGATTCGGAACGCTCCAGAGCCAGCTGTCTGCGGACGGTCTCACGAGTGAGCTTCGGATCTGGCGCTGCCGGCACGAGAATTCTTTTGACATATACAATACCAAAGCCGTCCTCCAGCGCAATCGGTCCTGCGATATCGCCGCTGCTCAGCTCCAGCACGGTCTCCATCAGCTCTTGCGGCTGAAAAGGATCATCCTCTTCAATCAGTCCCAGCCGGCCGCCGTCTTCTCTCGTGTATTCGTCGATCGAGTGCTCGGCAGCAAGAGCTGCAAAATCCTCACCGTCCTCCAGACGGTCCAGCAGCTCATTCGCCAGTGACTCCTCCTCCACCTTGATCAGCGACAAATCCAGCTGCTTCTTGGGCACGAATTGATCCGGATGGTCCTCTAGATATTGATCAATTTCGCTAGAGCTGACCTTGACGTCTGCCGTTGCAATTTTCTCCAGCAGCAGCCGGTATTCGGTCTCTTCCTTCAGCACCTCTTCGGACAAGCCCAGCTGTGCCATAGCCTCCAGGAAACGTTCCCGGGAGCCGTAGGACTGAGCCATCCGATCCAGCTCCTGTTCAATCTCCTCCGGAGCTACCGTGATATTGGCCTGCTCCGCTTCCAGCGCAGCGACCTGGCGGTTCATCATCGTCAGCAGCACTTCGCTGCCGTATCTTCGCTTCAGCTCACGGCTCCACGCTTCTTCCGTGATAGCCTGCTCCTGCACCATGGCTACGGCCGATGAGCCGCTGCCTTCCTCTCTGGACAAGCCCTCCCGCGACAGAGCCCCCGAGAACACCATCCAGCTCCCCATAAAAAGCAAACCTGCTGACAGAACCATTACAGCTGCCCACAGTGCCTTTTCCTGTTTCGTCATCGGCTGCTCATCCCATATCTTTAAGATTTCGCCCGTTGTAAAACGGCTATCAATTCTTCCTCATCAAATGTATAGGCCTCATTACAGAAGTGACAGGTCACCTCGGCCTTCCGGTCCTCATCAATCATCGCCTGCAGCTCGCCCTCACCCATGCTGATCAGCGCGCGCTCCACCCGTTCACGGGAGCAGTCGCAGGTAAAGCTTACCTTCGTCTCCTCCAGAATCGTAATGTCGGGCAGCAGCCGCTTCAGAATGTCTTCCAGCTCAAGCCCTTCCTCCAGCAATGTCGTGATCGGTGGAATGTCCTGAATAGCTTTTTCAATAGTCCCGATTTCCTCATCCGTAATGCCGGGCAGCAGCTGAATAATAAAGCCGCCGGCATTGGCTACCGTATAGTCCGGGGATACCAGTACGCCCAGACTGACTGCAGAATTGGTCTGCTCGGATACGGCGAAATAATATGTGAAATCCTCTGCCAGCTCACCGGACACGATCGGTATACTGCCACGGTAGGGCTCCTTAAGGCCGAGATCCTTGATCACGTGGATATATCCGCTCGTGCCTACTGCAGCAGCGACATTCATTTTGCCGGGACGGATGTTCGTCATCTCCACATGCGGGTTATTCACATAACCGCGCACCTCGCCTCGGGCATTGGCTTCAGCCGCAATCAGACCAATCGGTCCATCGCCCCTCACCTGAATGCTGAGCCGCTCTTCCCCTTTCATCATAGCGCCCATCATGGCAGCGGCGGACGCCGTTCTTCCTAATGCGGCTGTTACGACGGGAAAAGTATCATGTCTGCGTCGCAGCTCCTCAACCAGATCGGTCGTCCGTACGGCAAATGCCCGGACCTTACCGTTCATGGCCGTTCCGCGGAGAATGCGGTCTATGCTGTTATCCATCTTCAGCCTCCTTTTGAGTCGTTAGCTCATGCTCTTCTTTATATATAACTCCTTGAAGTCCCTGTTCGTTGCGTTCCCTGCAGCACTTATTCGTTTCGTTCGTAAATAATCCGCAGCCCATCGAGGGTCAGGAGCGGATCAATATCGTCAATACAATGGGTTTCTCCCGAGATCAGCTCTGCCAGTCCGCCGGTCGCGATGACCTTAACATTGTCCGTTCCCAGCTCGGCTTTTATGCGCCTTACCAGGCCCTCGACCTGTCCCGCATAGCCAAAAATCATCCCGGATTGCATAGCATGCACGGTGTTGCGGCCAATCGCCTTCTTGGGCTTCTCCAGCTCAATGCGGGGCAGCTTTGACGCCCGCTGCACGAGCGCTTCCGCCGCAATGCCGACCCCCGGAACAATGGCCCCACCCAAATAGCTGCCGCTGGCGTCAATACAATCGAACGTCGTAGCTGTTCCAAAGTCAACGACGATCAGCGGCCCGCCGCCATATTTTTCAACGGCGGCCACAGCATTGACAATACGGTCCGCTCCGACCTCGCGCGGATTGTCATTGCGCAAATTCAGCCCTGTCTTGATGCCGGGACCGACGATCAGGGGATCCTGACTCATATATTTACGGCACATCTCTTCCACCACCGGAATTAACGGCGGCACTACGGATGAGACAATAACCCCTTCTATGTCGTTTACCGAGATTTGGGACATCTGAAACAGATTATGAATCAGCACACCATACTCATCTACTGTAGATTGGCGGGAGGTACTGATTCGAAAATGATGCAGCAGCTCTTTGTGCTCATAAATGCCGAGCACAATATTCGTATTTCCGATATCGACGACGAGAATCATGCGGTACCCCCTTTTTTGCCATTGAGATCCAGACTGATGTCCAGGCTCTGAAAAGAGTAGGTTAACCGGCCGACAGAAATAACATCCACTCCGCTTGATGCGATCTGCCGCACTGTCTCCAGCGTGACATTGCCGGAAGCCTCGGTCATCACGTGCGGGGAATGTCCCTTGATGAGGCTCACGGCCTCCTTCATCTGCGAATCATCCATATTATCAAGCATGATAATATCGGCCCCCGCCGCAAGAGCCTCCTGCACCTGCGCGATGGACTCCGTCTCCACCTCAATCTTCATCGTGTGCGGGATGACGCTGCGGGATCTGGATACCGCATCCCCAATGCTGCCTGCGCCCTTGATATGATTGTCCTTGATCATGACGGCATCATACAAGCCAAAGCGGTGATTACCCCCGCCGCCGATCCGTACGGCATACTTCTCAAGCATTCGGTGACCCGGTGTCGTCTTGCGTGTATCGACGAGACGGGTTGGCAGGCCCTCCAGGGCATTCACGAATGCACGTGTCTTTGTAGCAATGCCCGAGAGACGCTGCAGTAAATTCAGAGCGAGCCGTTCACCGGTCAGAATATGGTGCGTACTGCCCTCAACGATCGCCAGAATATCGCCCTTCTTGACTTCCTGTCCATCCTCAACATGCGCGTGAAACACAAGGTCTTTATCTACAATCTCGAACACCAGCTTTGCGGCAGGCATTCCGGCCACCACACCGTCTTCCTTGGCATGGACGACTCCCTTAGACTCGTGGCCCGGCGGAATTGTAGACAAGGTGGTAATATCGCCGGAGCCGACGTCCTCGCGCAGCCAGGAGCGTATATCTGCAGCCAGATTTTCATTATATCCGTTAAACATCATCACTGATTTCCTCCGTCATTCCTTGATCGCGGCCCTGTACAATGTGCTTGCGCCACTTCATATCATCTCGCTCCGGGAAATCCTCCCGATAATGAGCTCCGCGGCTTTCCTCGCGGTAAAGAGCTCCCTGGATGACGAGCAGGGAGCTGGTGAGCAGGTTCGCAAACTCATACTCCTCCCGCCGGGTCAGCACCGAGTGCAGCAGCGGCAGCTGACGCTTCAGCTCCTCCATCGCGCGAAGCAGCGTTTCCCGGGTCCGTCGAAGTCCGGCGTAGCGCACCATGACCTTTTGCAGCTTGAGGCGCCGCTCGACAATAGGCTGGGAAGCCAGCTCTCTGCGCTCCCAGCTGAAGGCCTCCGGCTCAAGGCCTTCCTCCAGTGGAGACAGCCTGCGGATGGCTTCTGCGATCCGTCGTCCGTACACCAGCGCTTCCGACAAGGAGTTGCTGGCGAGCCGGTTGGCTCCGTGCACACCGGTGGAGGATACCTCACCGCATGCAAACAGGCGTGAAAGACTGCTTTCGCCGTGCAGATCGGTTTTGACACCGCCCATCATATAATGCGCAGCAGGAGAAACCGGAATCCAGTCACTAGTCAGGTCCAGGCCGTACCGCATGCAGGTTTCATATATAGTGGGGAAACGATGCTTGATCATTTCCGCAGATTCATGCGTAATGTCCAGATAGACGAATGTGGATCGGGTTTCCTCCATTTCGCTGACGATCGCCCGAGCGACAATATCGCGGGGAGCGAGCTCCAGCAGCTCATGATACCTGTGCATGAAGCGCTCGCCTTTAATGTTGCGCAAGTAGGCTCCTTCACCCCGCACCGCTTCCGAGATCAAAAAGCGCGGTGCACCGGGATAGCTTAACGCCGTCGGATGAAACTGAATAAACTCCATGTCGCGGACCGTAGCCCCTGCTCGGTAAGCCATAGCCACCCCATCGGAGGTCGCCACCTCCGGATTCGTCGTATATCGATACAGCTGACCGGAACCGCCTGAGCACAGCACGGTGGCTTCGCCGCGTACAAAGGTGCGGCTTCCATCCGGCATCTGCACCAGCGCTCCGAGACAGGCTCCGCTCCGGGTGACAAGATCAATCGCAAAATGATCGTCCCATACCTCTACCCGAGGATGGCTTTGAACCTTGTCGGAGAGTGCTCGCACAATCTCATGTCCTGTTGCATCTCCATTGGCATGAAGAATTCGCCGGTGACTGTGAGCCCCTTCCCGGGTGAGTGCCAGTACGCCGTTCTCCTCATCAAACAGGGTACCCAGACGGATAAGCTCCTTTACGCCTTCGGGTCCCTCATGAACGAGCACGTCAACGGCTGCCGAGGAACAGAGCCCTGCCCCTGCAAGCAGCGTGTCCTGCCGGTGATAGATCGGGGAATCATCCTCTGCCGTCACGGCAGCAATGCCGCCCTGGGCATACCGGGTATTGCTCTCCATTAGCGTCTTCTTCGTAATGAGCAGTACCTGGCGGTCCTTCGCAAGCTCAATAGCCGTATACAGACCTGCTATCCCTGAACCGATGACAATACAATCGGTGGTCACCACCGGAAGATTGCTCCAGTCTACATCAACGAGAAACGGAGGAATAACGGGAGCCTTTGAGGGGTCGATGACAGCACCGTTCATCCTATTTCACCTGCAGCATGCGTTCGAGCGATGCCCGTGCCTTATCGGCTACGGCCGGCGGAACGTAAATTTGCGGCTTCATCGTTTCCAGGCATTTCACCAGCTTCTTCAAATTATTGACCTTCATATTCGGACATACGAGAAACTTGGTAGCAAAATGAAATGCTTTATCCGGACTATCTACCCGAAGCTGATAGCCGGTTCCATCCTCGGTACCCACGATAAATTCTTTCGCCGGAGAATTCTTGCAATATTCCAAAATAGCCGTCGTGCTGCCTACGAAATCACCCAGCTCCACAACCTCTGGCCGGCATTCGGGATGAACGACAAACTCCGCCCCTGGATACTTGGCCTTCATCTCCATGACATCTTTGACGGTCAGCATATCATGCGTGTTGCAGTATCCTTCCCAAATAATCATCTTCTTGTCCGTATGCTGCTGTACATAATGACCGAGGTTCTTATCCGGTACCCAGATGATTTCATCAGAATCTACAGACTGAATGACCTTTACCGCATTGGAGGACGTGCAGCAGATGTCGGTTTCTGCTTTAATCTCCGCCGAGGAGTTAATGTAAGTCACGACCTTGGCGTTAGGGTGCTGTGCCTTCAGCTTGCGCAGTCCATCCACATTCACCATGTCAGCCATCGGACAGCCTGCGCGCTCATCCGGGATGAGCACGGTTTTGTTCGGGGCTAGAATTTTTGCGCTTTCACCCATAAAATGCACACCGCAAAATACGATGGTGTCTGCGTCGGTTTGTGCGGCTTTCTGTGCTAATAGGAAGGAATCTCCCCGAAAATCTGCGACTTCCTGTATTTCATCGCGCTGATAATAATGCGCCAGAATAATAGCGTTGCGTTCTTTCTTCAATTGGATTAAGCGTTCGCGTAACTCCCGGTTCTGTTCGGCTTTACGCTCCAGTGCTAAAGCTTCCACTTCTGACCCTCTCCCTTTATGTATTACGGCAAGATTCGTATGGCCGCAGCAATTTGAGTACAGATGCCCATCTACCTTGTGAAAAGAAACACCTGCTAGTTAACACCTAATGTACACAACGTTCTCCCGGCTGTCAACGTGATAAGATGCACAAAAAAAACCGGAAAACAAGGGATGTTCTCCGGTTCTATCTGTATATAACGCTGCAGCGTCAGTTTTGGCGATATTACTACGTTAATCTGCCGCCTTGGTCTGACCCGCCTGGAGGCTTATCGTCAGGATTGCTGTTCTCCGGCTGATCATTGTCCATTGGATTGTTCGGAATTTCTCCCGTGTTGGAACGCTCTTCCTGGTCTTTGCCCTGAATGCGAACACGTACGTCTCCAATGCTGTCGATGACCGGTTCACCGCTCTCGGAGGAGCCGCCTTCACCGTCGTTGCCGGAATCCACAGAACCTGTCTCGATCAATTGCTTGATCTGATCCAGCTCCAGCGTTTCCTTCTCCAGCAAGGTGTTTGCAATCAGATGCACTTCCTTCGCATGCTCGGTCAGGAGCTGGCGGCATTTCTCATAGCAATCCTGAATGAAATGCTGCATTTCCTGATCGATCTCGTATGCGATCTGATCACTGTAGTTCTGCTCGTGTCCGATATCCCGGCCCAGGAACACCTGTCCCTGAGAAGTGCCGAACTGCATCGGTCCGAGCTTCTCGCTCATGCCGTACTCCACAATCATGCTGCGGACAATGCTCGTTGCCTGCTGGAAGTCACTGTATGCACCGGTACCGATTTCGCCGATAAACAGCTCCTCCGCTACGCGTCCGCCCAGCAAGCCGGTAACCCGGTCCAGAAGCTCCTGCTTCGTCACGAGCATGCGGTCTTCCTTCGGCAGCATAATCACATATCCGCCCGCGCGTCCGCGCGGAATGATCGTTACCTTATGAACCATATCGGCATGCTCCAGGAAGTAACCAACGATAGTATGGCCCGCTTCATGATAAGCAACAATCCGCTTCTCGCGGTCACTGATCACGCGGCTGCGCTTCTCTGTACCGACGATGACACGGTCAATCGCCTCGTCAACCTCTTGCATGGAGATGTCCTTCCGGTTGCGCCGTGCAGCGAGCAGGGCCGCCTCGTTCAGGAGGTTCTCCAGGTCCGCACCTGTAAAGCCTGTCGTCCGCTTCGCAATAACATCCATCTTCACGTCTTTCGTGAGCGGCTTGTTACGGGCGTGAACGTTCAGTACCGCTTCGCGACCCTTCACATCCGGACGGTCCACCGTGATCTGGCGGTCAAAACGTCCAGGACGCAGCAATGCAGGGTCCAGAATGTCCGGACGGTTGGTTGCAGCAACGATAATAATGCCTTCGTTCGCACCGAAGCCATCCATCTCAACCAGGAGCTGGTTCAGTGTCTGCTCGCGCTCATCGTGGCCGCCGCCCAAGCCGGCGCCGCGCTGACGACCGACAGCGTCAATCTCGTCAATAAAGATAATACATGGGGCATTCTTCTTCGCATTCTCAAACAAATCCCGGACACGGGATGCACCGACACCGACGAACATTTCGACGAAGTCAGAACCCGAGATGCTGAAGAACGGAACTCCGGCTTCACCGGCAACAGCACGAGCAAGAAGCGTCTTACCCGTACCTGGAGGGCCTACAAGCAGCACGCCCTTCGGAATGCGGGCTCCTACCGTGTTAAACTTGCGCGGATCCTTCAGGAAGTCGACAACCTCCACCAGTTCCTGCTTCTCTTCATCCGCACCGGCCACATCCTGGAATGTCACCTTCTTCTTCTCTTCGTTATACAGGCGGGCCTTGCTCTTGCCAAAGTTCATGACCTTGCCGCCGCCGCCCTGCGCCTGATTAAACAGGAAGAAGAACAATGCGAACATAATGATCAGCGGAATAAAGGAGGACAGCAGCGTCAGCCAGATGCTCGGTCCTTCCGTCTTCTTAATATTAAAGGCCACCTCATTAGCTTCGCTGGCGCTCACGAGCTCTTCCATCGCGGCATCCGTTGCCGGGATGTAGGTCGAGAAATCCTCAAATTCCTCTTCGCCTCTAGGCTCTCTATATGAGCCGGTTACCAAGTAAGCATAACCGTCAAATTGAGCCGTTATTTCCTCAATATTATCGGCCTTAATCTGTTGCCGCAGCTCATCATACCTAGGGGTATCGGCTACTTCGTTCCCATTGGTCACGAATTGTACGATGCCCACCACGACTAAAAATAGAATCAAATAAAAACCAGAATTCCGGATGAACCGACTCATCCCCTACCTCCTCTCAAAGACACATAAGATATTTTAACACAGCCTGTCTGGCTATCTCAACAAAGCAAAGGACCGACCGATATCTCCGGTCTTTGCGGTCAGCCATTTCAGCTGCTGTAAATCTCCGGTTTTAAAATCCCGATATAAGGGAGGTTGCGGTAATGCTCGGCGTAATCCAGACCATAGCCCACAATAAAGGCATCCGGAATCACAAAGCCGGTATAGTCCGCCGTCAGCTCCACGGTGCGTCCGGACGGCTTGTCAAAGAGCGTCACTACAGATACCGTCTTCGCCTTGCGGTCCTCCAGCAGCTTAATCAGATAGCTCAGGGTAAGCCCGCTGTCGATAATATCCTCCACGATGAGCACATCGCGGCCTTCCACCGACTGGTCGAGATCCTTGATGATCTTGACGACGCCGGAAGATTTCGTGGAAGCCCCATAGCTGGATACCGCCATGAAGTCCAGCTCAATCGGTACTGTGATGTTCTTAACCAGGTCCGCCATAAAAATAAACGCGCCCTTCAGCACGCAAATAACCAAGGGATCGCGGCCTTCATATTCAGAGCTCAGCTTCTGACCCAGCTCCTTAATCTTTGCCTGTAGTTCTTCTTCACTAATTAGTACTTCTTGAATGTCATTCTGCAACCTGAGACAACCTCCTACGTGTTTGTATCGTCTAGACGAAAAAGCCGGGCTGTCCCCTGCATTACGCCTCTCCCGCATCCGACAGCGTAAGGCGCAGAATACGGGTAGTATGCTGCCCGACAGCAGCGTGAACAGAACGTCGTACGCCCGGGATCCAGATCAAGGTGCCAAGCCCGTCACAAACAATGGGAATGGCCTGGCGGGCTGACGGAGGGATTTTCTCGTTGATGAGAATATCCTTTACCTTTTTGCTTCCGTTTAATCCCATGAGCTTCATCTTGTCACCGGGCTGCCTGGAACGGACAATCAGGGGGAAGTGCAGGTGATCGGCATCGAAAAAAGCTTCCGCATTCAGCATGCGGGGATGCGATTCCAGTCGTGCTTCGTCCCACAGCTCCAGCTTGAGCCTGCGTTGAATCTCCGGCAGCAGGAGCTCGAGCTCCTGGGGAGAATGCAGCTCATATATGTAGTTTAGACAGACGGGAGGACCGTTCATAAAGGATACTGTATCGTACTCGCGGATACAGCAAATGCCTTCCCCTAGATCCAGACTCCACGAATTAGAAATGTCCTGCGCAATGCGTCTTCGGATCAATTCAATCTTCGTAAAATCCGAAATTTCACGGTCAGGCGACAGGTAATTTAATATTAGTTTAATCAAACGCCGTTGTAAAGCGACATGTAGGGCCAGGAAAGAGGGCGCGCTCATGGCCGGTCCGTATGCCCCCTTCTGCACCAGGGCCGTATAGGCCTCCTGTGCAGCGCTCTCCATGTAATCATCCTCGCTTCCGATAATCTCCGCCGTCTGCACAAGGGAGGATGAAATCCGGGGATTGTACTCCTCCAGAAACGGAAGCACCTGCAGCCGCACTGCATTTCGTCGATACTTCGTCTGCTCATTGCTGTCATCCACCGCATAATCCACTCCGCTCTGACGGCATATCGCCACCAGATCGGCTTTACTGCGGCGCAGAAAAGGCCGGATCAGCTGAATGCCATCCTGAAGCCGGATCAGCTTCATGCCGGAGAGCCCGGAGGGACCGCTTCCGCGCAGCAGCCGCATCAAGACGGTTTCTGCCTGGTCATCACCATGGTGAGCCAATGCAATGGACCTCGCTCTGTATTTTCCCGCGATTTCAAATAAAAATGCATACCGCTTGGATCGCGCAGCGTCCTGCGCATTCCTGCCGCTCTCCCGGATGTAGGCCGGCACATCCACCACAGCCATTTCAAACGGGATCGCAAGCCGGGCACACAGAGCCTCAACAAGCTGTGCCTCCTGATCCGATTCCTGACGGAATCCGTGATGCACGTGGGCACAGACCAGCTTCAAGGGAGTGAGGACTGTGGAAATATGATGCAGCGTGAGCAGCAGAGCCATAGAGTCCGGTCCGCCGGAAACTGCAGCCACGACCGTATCTCCACGTGACCATAATCCATTCTCCGAGGCCAGCTGCTCTATTTCTTCACTTAGCTGCTGCAAATTTGTTACATCTTCCACCATTTCATACCCCTTTACCCATGCACCTGTGTCTTATGATGATATTAACCCGTTTCGGCCCATATGATCTCCTATGTAGCCAAAAACAAATATAATGCCGCTCCCATAAGCAGCAGGGAGAGGACAAAGGAACGCCGGAGCCACCGGGGCGTCCTCTTGATAGTGGGAAGAGGGCGGGCATAAACGCCCCGCTTCCACGCGTTCATCGCTTCCCGTGAGTTTGCGAATCCGCCTCTTAATGCCCGGCTTAGCCAGGCCGCATATGGCTTGATATGGGGACATTTTCGCACCACAGCCTCCAGATCATGAACCCCCCGGACCTGAGGGAGCTGCGCTGACGCTTCGCGAAGGCCCTTCTCATCGAGAAGATGTATACACATCACGGCAAACGAGAACAAATCATAGGCTTCATCGCCGGTTCTTGAGCCGGCATTCCAGTAGCCCCGGTCATACCACTCCGTAAACTGCTTCACGCTCTTGCCTTCTGCGCTGACCCCGCCGAAGTCGATCAGCTCCACACTTCCGTAGGGAGATACCAGCACATTCTCCGGCTTTAAATCACCGAACACATAGCCCAGCCGGTGCAGGGAAGAGAGCCGCTCCAGCAGCTTCAAGCCAATCAAGCCCATCCACTCCCGGCCGCGCACGCGGATAAACTGCCGAAGCTGCACCCCCTCCACATATCGCATGACATAGAAGGCAGCCTCCAGACCCGCCTCCCTGGCGTCATCAGCCTCGATGAAATACGGCTTCGTGAACTGCCGATTTAGCGCCTTGAGAACGTTGATCTCTGACTGCAGCTCCAGTGTATCGTATCCCATCTTGAGGGCATACCGCTGCTCCTGCCCCCGGCGGCGCACCAGATACACGCTGCCGTTCGCGCCGGAGCCCAGCAGACGTTCTACCACATACTGACTATGATGCCACTTGCCTGTAATGACCGTGCCGGGGGCACAGCCTGTCTCAGACGACGTAGTCACCGAGCATCCCTTCCTCTTGGCCGGAAAGTTCCCGCCTCTCTTGATTATATTCCAGTGTACCATAACGGAATTCATCAATCACCCCTAGAAGCGCGGGTCCTGTCGGCGTGGCTCCCTTCATCTGCAGGCGGCCGAACAGGCTCCTGACACCTTCGAGATTCCCGGTCCAGTCTACATCCTTGACCACATTTTCTCCGCTCCCCCGGCCCGGAAAGTGGAACACGGACAGCCTGCTGCGGCCAGAGCGCGCCTTCAAGCTCAGCATCAGGTCCCGGATCGCCTCCTCCACGGCCGCAAGCTTCGGCTTCATGCTTGCACTGGCGTCAATGAGCAGCGCAACCTGCAAGGAGGAGGTTTCGCTGAGCTCATCGACGACCTGCACCACCTCTGCTCTTTTGTCCGGGGGGAGAGTGCTAAGATCTCCGCTTCCAAGAATATGGCGAATCTCTTGGTTCACCGCCTGCTGAATCGTCTGCACCACGGTCTTGCGGGTCATCATCTGCATCGTTCTTGCCAGCTGCGGAGTGCCCACCACCTGGTGAAGCCCGCCTCCGGCCTTGGCAATCTCGCGGATTTCCAGCTCTCCCAGCTCGCCAATCATGCCGTAATCAAGCACCCCGATGACGTTCACGGTGATGCCCTCCTGCAGCGCATGGGCTGCAGCCATAACCGGACTCTCTCCAACATTAGAGCATCCGTCCGTAATTAGCAGGATTTGTTTCATCATTGCAATCTCCTCCCGTTCTGTTGCCAACCGGCTTTGCTCTCTAGTATTTCCGCATTTCAGAGAGTTCAAACCCGATATCCTCGAACTTGAAAGACTGCAAGAGATCCCTGTTTACAAGATTAGATATTGTGAGGACATCGGCTCAGCTTACCGTGCGCGGCCTTTCCATTCTGGAGAAGCCAGGCACATGTACGTTCGCCCATTCCGGATGGAAATGATCTACCCGCCCGACGACGACCGTCATATCATCATGAATATGATTTTGCTGATAGCGAATGACCTTTTCCAGTAACATATCCGCAATTTCCTGAGGATCGCTGCTATCTACCTCCTGAATGATACGCTTCATCCAGATTTCCTTATTCACTGCATAGCCTGGGGCATCATAAATACCGTCCGTCATCATAATGAGCACATCCCCTGCCTGCAGCTGCAGCGACACAAAATCGACCTCTATATCCTGAATGATGCCAATCGGCAGATTGCTTGCTGTCACCGGGATGACCTCTTTCCCCCGCTTGATAAAGCTTGGCGTGCTGCCGATTTTCATAAACGTCGTTTGAGCGGAATATTGGTCAATTAGCGCCATATCCACGGTGGCGTAAATTTCCTCCGGCGAGCGGAGCATTAAGATCGAATTGACCGATTTGATAGCGAGACGCTCATCCATGCCGGACTGCAGCAGCTGTTCCAAAATATTCAGTGCCGAGCTGCTCTCCAGCCGGGCCCGCTCCCCATTCCCCATACCATCACTTAACGCGACTGCAAATGTTCCGTTCCCCAGCTCCACTGTGCTGAAGCTGTCACCTGACAGCAGATCTCCACCCTTCGCGGCGGCGGCGACGCCGGTTGTGATCTCAAAGGTTTTGGCGGATTTGAACCGGACCGTGGCCAGTCCGTCCTTGGGATGAGTCAATACCTCTCCCACAACGGCAATATGCTCTCCAATGATATCTGACAGCATCGGGGCAATGATTTTGCGGCATTCATCGTATCCCTTGGTATAGGCATGAATAATCTCGATTTCTACATGACCGGAGTCGAGACTGATAATATCGATGCCCTGCACGGACAAGCCCAGCTGCAGCAGCGCCTCGCGGATCTGCTCCTCCTGAATGTGCATCGTCTGGCTCTCTCTTTTAATTTCCCGGGCGAGGTCCTCCATCACCTGGGACACCCCCGACAGCTGCTCCGCAACCAGATGCCGGCTGTCGAATATCTGGCGCTTCCACTGCATATCATTTTGATATAGATGATACTGCTGCTTCAGCACCTCCAGCACTTCCTCCCGCTTGGTACAGAATTTACCCAGCTCTGGCGGCAGCTCCTCGGCTTTAAGATCCGGCTTGTTCTCAATCGACGTCATGATGTCGGACATATATTTATAGGTTTGATAAAATTTAGCGTCCCAGCAGTGGCTCTGCTTAAAGCAGGCTGCACAGGTGCCCTGCGCCGCGGCGTCCATAAAATGATTCAGCTCCTCCGCCTGCTTGCCGGGCGGATGCATGCTTTGCGTCGCCTGCCCAAAGCTTTGGGACAGCTGGCGGAACACCTGGGAGAACTGGGTGACACGCTCGGCGGTCAAGTCCCTGACGCGCTTCGCATATTCATGCTGCGACCGGGTGTGGTCCTGCGTGCCCGGCACGTATTTTCCGATCATCTGGAAGAAGCTCTTGGGGGTGATCAGGAAAAGGCCAATCGCAGCACAAGTCTCCCAGGTGGAGAGCAGCACCTGCTCCGGTTTATTGAAATAAATCGATAGGATCGTGGCGCCGAGCAGCATGCCGAGGGAAACGCCGGCTTTTTTGCCCTCGCGCAGCATGCCGGCCAGCATCCCGGCGAAGGCTAGCAGGCTCATCTGGGCAAAGGCAGATATGTCCGCGAGACTCAGAATGAGGCCTGTAACGACGCCGACGGAAGCGCCGAGCGGCGCTCCTCCCACCAGGGCGAACAGCAGGATCAAGTACCGGGAGAGCACATGCTCGGCTGACAAGCCGTGCACAGCCCAGCCTACCGCTCCTGTCATGACCGAGGCGAGCAGGATGATCAAACACAAGATTTCTTCGTTTTTTAGCATATAATTTTTCTTGCGGAAGGTCAGGACCGGGATCGCCTGGATAAACACCAGAGTCAGGACAAAGCTCAGCACCGCGTCCAGCGTAAGCATCATCATGCTGTACCAGGTCATGGACGGGCCGACCAGCGTCGCGAACAGGTTCACCACAAAGGTAGAAACGAACACCATCATCGGGGCGTAGGAGAGCTCTGCCCGCTCGTAGGATTCCAGCCCGCGCAGGATCAGGTAGAAGATGATCATCTCCGCCGGTATGATCAGCATATTAGGATAAGGGGCGAACAGGCTACCTGCCATCACGGCTGCGCCTACCGGCAGCAAATAATCCCGGCGAACAAATACGATGACGGCGAAGAAAGCCGCAGCAAACGGTGACAGCTCGTCCAGAATGGTGGCCCGGCCCAGCAGAAAGCCCATAAAGCTTAATAGAATCATCCACTTTTTTGCAGCCAGCATATCCAAAGGGCGCTTCAGTGCCGACAATGACCCCAGAGTAACGCCCAAACGGCTGTACAACGCCCCCGCGCCTCTTTTTACCGTCCCTGTCCCCGGAAACATAACCACATTTCTTTTATCCATTATCCTGGCACCCCATTCATCACGAATTTGTTTGTAGGTCCCATTATAAAAGCAAGGATTTAGAAAGTTTGTCAGAACACCGGGTATGTGTCCAAGAAATTTCCGACAAAAAAGCCGGGCGGTCTGTCAGTCAGACAACCTCCCCCCGGCTCTAGGGTCAGACCGCTTTGAGCGTTTCAAAAGAGGGCTTAGCGGGTAATGAATGCGCGGTTTTTTGCAGGACCCCTTGGGGAAGGCGGCATCAGATCCGGGAGGATCCCGTTGTAACCTGTCGGACGCTCGGACCAGCTGACAAAAAAACCGCAGAAGGAAATTTCCTTCTGCGGTTCTGATCTATATGGGATCGGACTACATACGTTTGGCACCGCGTCCGCCGCGTTTGCCCTCCGTATTCTTCTTAAGTGAAGAGATGCGTTCCTCACTGTCTTTCAGGAAGCGCGACATTTTATCCTCAAATGAAGGCTTGTTGACCGCAGGCTTAAACGGGCGTCCGCCGCGTTCACGGTTGAATCCTCCACCGCCGCCTCCAAATCGCTCTCCGCCGCCTCCGCCGCTGCGTTCCGGTCTAGGTCCGCGTGGTGGACGGCTTTCCGAAGAAGCCGGCTTATCGACAGTCTGCTTGATCGAGAGACCGATCTTGCCATCCTTGTCGACGTTGATCACCTTTACGGTTACGACATCACCGATCTTCAAATGATCGTTAACGTCCTTTACGTAATTATCGGCGATCTCCGAGATGTGAACGAGACCCGTGACACCTCCTGACAGATCCACAAATGCTCCAAAATGCGTAATACCTGTCACCTTGCCCTCTAACTTGGTGCCCACTTCAATTGCCATAGAATAAAATGATCCTCCCTTAGAAATATACAGTCACATTGTGAATCTCGCTACGGTGATTTGATTATACCCAATGACCGAAAAGAGGTCAACAGAGTGATGCCGCGGTTTCGCAGGCTTTACTACCTTATTCCTGCGGCTGGATGATCGGAACCTCATTCGGCGGATACAGCCCAAATTTCTTACGGGCCATCTGCCCAATGTACTCCGGATCCTGCAGACGCTCCACTTCCAGGTTAAGCTCCTTCAGTGCAGCCTTTACGGCCCTCTCTTCGCCTTGCTTCTCAGCAAGCGTGCTGCTGGTGCTCTGGATCTGGCCATACTGGCTGTACAGCGTGATCCCTGCCCAAACCACAAACGAAAGCATCACCACGGCGTATAACCTCTTTCGCCGCTTGGCCCCCGCATTCCTGGCTGTATCGGGGGAATCCTCTTTGCGCACTGCCTCTGCATTACGTTCTACGTCGGCTCTGCGTCCTGTACCCGCTCTGGCCATGGCCTATCCCTCCTAAAACCAGCGTTTCCAGACTGCCTTGAACTTGTCCGCTGCCTTCTTCCCCCATGCCGGCATAGAGAGCCGGGAAATGATCGGGGAGCAAATCCACCTCAGGATGGCCCTGAGCGGCGTCAGCAGCTTCCAAACCACTTGAAGCACAACCATCATCAACCGCCAAATCAGCTTCAGGCTTCCTTTCAGCAAGGAAAACAGCAGCTTTAATGGCTTCCATAGCAAGACGTCCAGTAAAGTCGTCAAAATGGACAGCAATGACATTGCTGCCTGAACTAACATTACCACAAAACGCCTGGTTGTAACACTCCCGATTAAAAAATAGATCCATACCCCTGCAAAAAGACCAACAAAAACATAGAATCGAAGCTGCCCGTGATTGGCGGCGTACAGCATACGGAATACGAACAGCGCTGCGCCGATCCAGTACAGCAAATCGATCACATGCACCGACCATTTCGGGAAACGAAGCTCTCCTGCCAGCACCCGGTAGCTGTCATAGGCCATTCCCATTGCTGCTCCGGAAACCATCATCCAGAGCAGCGTCATCCACTGCTCATGGGGGTTCATTTAAACAGCTTGCCCAGCAAGCTCTTCGGTTTGGCCTGATTCCCGGGATTGAGGTAGGCAAAGGAATGGATCAAGCCTTCAATGGAGAGGATGCCCTCCTCCAAACTCAGGTTCTTGATATGTAAATTCTGGCCGCGGATGCTTAAATGCCCCAGCTCGGTCTGCAGAAGAAATTCTTCACTGTCAAAGCTTTCTACATTTTTGACACCGGTCATGTCCAGCAGCTTGCGGCTGTGCAGCCGCATATCGTGCGGCTTGTTTTTTTGGTCAATCATGGCATGTACCCCTCCCTTATACCAACAGCATATGGGGACAGGGATGCAATTAGAACCGGAATGATAGCTCCCGCGAGCAGGTATCCTCCGGCGGATGATAAAAAGACATCCTCTCCGCCGGCGGAGAGGATGTCTTGGACGGCGATGCCGTTATTGCCAGTTTAAATCGTTGTCTTTCGCGATCGGCTCTTCCTTAACCAGAGTGTAGAGGCTTGCAGCCTCATCCTTGCGGGTGGTGTCCACCAGGCGCTCTACCCGGACGGTGACCAGCTTCTGTCCGAACTGGACCGTAATCTCGTCTCCGACCTTGACCGTGCCGCTCGGCTTCGATTCACGGCCGTTAATATATACCCGGCCCTGCTCCGAAACGTCCTTCGCCACGGTGCGGCGCTTGATGAGTCTGGATACCTTAAGGAATTTATCGAGACGCATTAGTTGACAGCTTCTTTAAGCTTGTTGCCTGCCTTGAATGCAGGAACGTTGGATTCTGGAATTTCGATGGTGTTGCCGGTTTGCGGGTTACGGCCTGTGCGGCCTGCACGCTTGCGTGTTTCGAAGGTACCGAAGCCGATCAGCTGTACCTTGTCACCGCTTGCCAATGCATCTGTAATTTCACCGAGGAAACCGTTCAGAACGTTCTCCACGTCTTTTTTAGACAAACCGCTTTTACTGGAAATGTTGTTGACGAGATCTGTTTTGTTCATGAGTTAAAATCCTCCCAATATTTCGAAAAATAGAATGTGTGTAATAGCAAGCACCGTGATTCCATCTGTTTACTCGGGCTTGCCTATCAAGTGTAATTCTGGATGGGGGAGCGAATTCCTGCCTTTGGGGGCGATTTTTTTGAAAATCTGCCTATTTATCGGCAAATTTCACGCTCCTTTATGCCTTGTCCCTGCCCCCGGATGTCTTCGCGGACTGCCACAGCTCTTCCATGACGTCTACAGGCGTCTTGCGAATATCCTCGCCCCGGGCCGACAGCTGCTCCTCGATATAGTGAAAGCGCTCGGTAAACTTGCGGTTGGTTCGGGATAGAGCCTCCTCGGGATCAGCCTGGATAAAGCGCGCAGCATTGCAGGCTGCAAAGAGCAGGTCTCCCAGCTCAAGAGCCTGCTCCTCCGGAGACAGTCCCTGCTCTACGGCTTCCCGTAGCTCCGCCAGCTCTTCTTCAATCTTCTGGAACACCCCGGAGATGTCATCCCAGTCGAAGCCCACCTTGGCCGCCTTCTTCTGCAGCTTGTAGGCCTTCATCAGCGCCGGCAGATCCCGGGGAACGCCGTCTAGCACCGATGTGGAGGACGCGGTCTGTCCTTTTCTCAGCTTCTCCTCCGCCTTCATCTGCTCCCAATTCTGCAAGGCGTCCTCGGCATCCTTCGCAGAGGTGTCGCCAAATACATGCGGATGCCGGAAGATCAGCTTGTCATTCAAGGAGCCAATGACATCTCTGACGGTGAAGGTACCGATCTCTTCCTCCATCTGCGAGTGAAGCATAATCTGCAGCAGCAGATCTCCGAGCTCCTCCTGCATATGATCGGGATCATCCTCATCAATCGTTTCCAGCACTTCGTACGTTTCCTCAATGAGGTTCTTGCGGATGGATTGATGCGTCTGCTCCCGGTCCCACGGACAGCCCTCAGGACTGCGGAGCACGGCTACAATCTCATGCAGACGGTCAAAGCTGCGCCGGCGCAGCTGCTCATCATCGCTGCGGGGCACATAGACGAGAGACAGATTGCCATAGCCCTCTACACGGTCCAGCTCATACAGCGGAATGTGCTGAATGGATTCCTGTCCCTCCACGCCCAGCGCATGCCCGACGATGACCTCATAGTCATCCGGGTACACCTCCATCAGCGCAAGCTTCACCTCGGAGGCGGTAAACATATCATACACCTGACCGATCAGGGTGTGCAGCTGGGGCTGAAGCCGTGAAGCCGACAGCCCGCCGGCATCCAGCAGCTGAAAGCCTTCAATCGGGTCAAACCCGAGACGTACGAACGCTTCGTCGAGAAAGCTTTCGCCTCCCAGCACCTTCAGGGCAATGTCCTGCTCCGGACAACGCTCCCGCAGCAGCCGTACGGTTGCCTCCGCCACCATGGGATGGCCGGGAACGGCATACACAATCTCTCCTTCGCCGGCAAGAGCCAGCTTGATCAATGACGCAGCAATATGCTCATACACCTCCGGGAAGGTATCATAGCTTTCATATACGGAGTCAAAGGACTTCATCTCTATGCCTGTCTCACGCAAATCATCAATTACCGGGTGCTTCAGGGTGCGCACATATACCCTGTCAGCCCCTTGAAGAGTCTTGAACATGCCTAAGGTCAGTCTGTCGGCATTCCCCGAACCCAGTCCGACCACTGTAATCGCTGCACTCATGGGGCTTCCTCCGTCTTCGTCCGCTGATGCTTCTACAGCGGTAGTATCGTAGTCTACTATACCACAGGCGCCGGTGCAACTCACGTCCGCCGCTGCGGTAGGCGGTAAGGCGTGCGCAGCGGCAACGTATAAGCAGGCGCGGGCGTGAAGCTGTCACAGACGTGCTGGCTGCTCGCTCGGATGGCGGAGCCGAGACGTGCACGCGGTGGCTTCCACAGCGCTCGGCGTGAGAGACAGCGCGTCAGCACAGCAGCCGCAGGCGCGTAAGCAGGGCGGCCAGCGGCCGGCCGATCTTCGGCAGCAGGTGAAGCTCCTCCTCTGAGAGGAGCTTCGTCCAGACGGCGCCGGCCACAAAGGCGCCGGCCCCTGCCGCCACGCCGGCCAGGCTTGCGGCGGCGGCGCTCATGCGGCCGGTGCCCAGCCCGGCCGCGGCTGCCAGGCCGCCCGCCGCGGTTGACGCGGCCCAGGCGGCCAGCACCAGGCCCGCGGTCACCAGCGCGGGCCGCAGGAGCAGGTGTGCGGCGGATAGCCTGACACCTGCATGACGCACCAGCAGCGCGGTATTGAGCGCTGCTGCGGTGCCATGCGCGGCGACACCGGCAATCGCCGCGCCGGTAATGCCGAGCTGGGGCACAAGCGCCAGGTTCAGCCCCAGCTTGAGCAGGGCCGCCGCCAGCAAATGCAAAGCTGGCGCCCGGACCAGGCCCGCGCCCTGCAGCAGCGCGGCCGTAATAATGCTCACCGTGCCAAACACCGCGGTGAGCGCAACCCAGCGCAGCACATCGCTGCCTTCGGCATCCTCGTACAGCATCACATTGACAGGCTCGGCCAGCACCGCAAGTCCTGCGGACGCAGCCAGGCCGAGCAGCCAGAACCAGCGCAGGGCGAGCTCGCTCTGCCGGGCCGCCAGCTCATGCTGTCCCCGGTAGCGCGCTTCCGCCAGCGCCGGGATGAACAGCACCGACAACGACGCTGCCAGCATCGTGACCAGCTGGACAAGCGGCAGCCCCCGGTTGTAAATGCCGAACCGGGCCAGCATGCCGTCCTCCGACAACCCGCTGCTCAGCAGGGACCGGGGTACGGTGAAGGAGTCCACCAGGCCGATCAGCGGGATCGCCAGGGCGCTGAGGCACACGGGCAGCGCATAAGCAGCCAGCACCTTCAGAATCCTCAGGGCGCTGGTCTCGCCCAGATGGACCTCCCCCGCGCTCCGCTGGCTTTGCTGAAACCCGGCTTGCCGCGACCACGCTGGCTCTGTGAAACCGGGAGTGCCGGAATCCTTCGCCGCAGCCCTTTTCTTTCCACGGCTCTTGCGCCAGTATAGCAGCATCACAAGCAGGCCTGCGACTCCGCCGGCGGCCGAGCCGAGCATCGCCCCGGCCGTAATTTGTGGTGCAGACGCCCCCTGCTGAAGCATATACAGCAGCAGCGTAATCATGACGATGACCCGAATGCTCTGCTCTGCAATCTGGGATACCGCTGTCGGCACCACATTGTGCAGCCCTTGAAAATAGCCGCGCAGCAGCGCCATCCACGGCACAAAAAGCAGCGCCAGTGCAGAGGCCTGCAGAGCCGGCACCACCTGCTCACTGCCGATCCAGCTTCCGAGCAGCGGGGCTGTTGTATACAGCAGCAGCCCCAGCACCAGCCCCAAGCTGATCAGGAACAGGCTTGATATCCTCAGCAGGCGCAGGCTGTCCTGAGGCCGACCCGCCGCCTCGGCCTCCGCCACGAACTTGGACAGCGCAAGCGGAAATCCCGCTGCTGCGAGGGTAATCATCATGGTATACAGTGGATTCACCGTATTATAAATGCCGAACACGGCGTCTCCGCCTATATTCTGCAGCGGTATCTTTTGAAGCGTCCCGATCAGCTTCGAGCCGATCGCCGCCGCGCTCAGGATAAAGGCCCCCTTCAGAAGCCTTGCCCCCGCTTCCCCTGTTTTCATAAGCTGACCACCATTCCTTGCAGATCTCTCACTGAATTGTCATGTACAGCCCATTATACGCTCAAAGGACGGCTTGACTCAAAAGACATGCAATTTCCGGCACCGCCAATGCAGAACCCGATCATCAAAAAGCTCCCGCCGCATCCCGCTCTCCAAGGGAGAGCTTCGTTGCGAGCAGGAGCTGAGGTTGTGCAGTCATGCAGGGGGCTTTACACCGCCGGTTTACTGTTCCATTTGCTTGCCAAGGAAAGCAGCGGCGGTTTCCGCCATTTTCACTTCCATTTGGCCCATCTTGACAGACTCGTCCTTGTTCAGCATCAGCACACAGCCAATCGGGTCACCGCCGGCGACAATGGGAGCCGCAACAAAGGTGGAGAACTCCTCCGGATGATCCTTGCTGATTTCGTACGTGCCTTTGTTTTCTTCCAGGATGGTCTTGCGATTCTCCATCCCGGTCTCCAGCAGATTGCCCACCGGCTTGTCCATGTACTCCTTCTTGGAGCCTCCAGCTACAGCGACGAAGGAATCCCGGTCAGCAATAATGGTAATATGGCCGGTGCTTTCATACAGGGACTCTGCGTATTCCTTGGCGAAATCTCCAAGCTCTCCGATCGGCGAGTATTTCTTCAGGATGACTTCTCCATCCCGGTCTACAAAAATTTCGAGCGGATCTCCTTCTCGGATCCGTAGAGTACGACGAATTTCCTTGGGGATGACCACACGACCGAGGTCATCGATACGGCGAACGATTCCAGTAGCTTTCATTTCACATGCTGCCCCGCTTTCTTAAGAAGATTTTTCAACTACTGATCGGTATGGGAAGAGGATGTCCCCAGCCAGGTATGTTAAGTGAATGTCTGAGCTTAGTATTCATCCTTTCCTATAACCTTATACATCTTTGCCCTGAATTGGTTGCGTTAGAGGGTAAAAAAATCCATAACGCCATGGCGGCGTTATGGATTTACTGCGTCCAGAAGCCAAAAGACTGCCCCGGCCTGCGTTCTCCGGGACGAGTGCTCCCGGCAGCGCCGGCGCCTTTAGCAGCTTACTTGCCGGTATCCTCTCCTGCAGGCTCCTTCGCTTCAGGCTCCTTGCTCTCCGCACCGGGATCGCTCGTGCCAGGATCGGCCTGTGGCGCTTGCTCCGCTCCGTTCTCCTGCTCCGTAGACGGCTCAGCCGGCGTCTCACTCTTTGGCAGCTCAATGCTCTCAATGATGCTGTCCAGCTCTGTATTCATGAACTCGTCCACCTTACTGGAAGCCAGGTCACTGCGAATCTGGTCCTTGCGCTCATCGCTGAGCTTGTCAAAGGTCATTTCCTCGCGGCTTTCGACCTTCATCACATGGTAGCCGTATTCGGTTTCCACCGGCTCGCTGACTTCATTCAGGGGCAGGCTGAGTGCCTTCTCCTTGAACTCGGGCACCCAATCCTTCACTTCATAGTTCTCATACAGACCGCCGTTAGACTGGGAGCCCGGATCCTCTGAATACTCCTTCGCAACCTCCGCGAAATCAGCCCCGCCATCCAGCTTGGCCTTCACTTCATTTGCCAGCTTCAACGCATCTTCCTTCGTGCGCTCCTTGCCTTCACTATCGGTCAAGCGGATGAGCACATGGCGCAGCGTGACCACGGTGAAATCCTCCTGCTTCTCGTCAAAGGTGTTCTTGATCTCTTCATCAGTCACCTTGTTCTTCTGGTCTTCCATAACTGTCATGACGCGCAGCATGTAGCTTCTCAGGTCATCCTCGGTCAAGCCCTGAGCTGTGAGCGCCGCTTCCAGCGCCTCGGCTCCCATGGCCTCCTTGTTCTTATCGACCAGCTCGTCCGCCTGCTTCTTCGCGGCTTCCCTGGATTCCTCGCTGGCATCCACCGCCAGATACTCATAGGCTGCGCCCTGCTTCGCGAGATATTCTTTGAATTCGTCCATCTGCGCGAACTGTGCAAATTGCGGTGACATGAACTGCATCACCTTCTGCTCCAGCTCAAATTCTTTCTCTGTGATCTCCCCGCCCTTATACTTCACAACAATCTTGCTGTTGTCCTCCGGCGCAGGTGCTGCCGCGTTCTCGTTCCCGCAGGCAGCCAGTGATATAGACAACATGGCGCTCATCGTCACCATGAACAGCTTTCCCGACTTCTTATTTCTTGACGGCATTCTGTAAATCTCCCTTCCCGTTAAATGACTCCTTCGCAGCCTCAAGAAACTGTTCCAGCAGCTTCAACAGCTCCGGATCTTGAAGTCCTTTGCACTTCAGGCGTATCGACATGCCTGAGCCCTGCTCAAATTGTACACGCTTTTCGAAGGAACTTCCAATCTGTGAAAGGCTGTTCCTGTTCACTATTTTATCCTGTCCTTCGTAAAACTGCAAAACAAGGTCGTCCCCGCGCTGCGTAATGGAGTCGATTCCGTAGCTCCGTCCGTATATCTTCAGCCTCGACACGGCAAGCAGGTTCTGAACGGCCTCCGGCAGCTCACCGAAGCGGTCCAGCAGCTCATCCTCCAGCTCTGCAGCCTCCTCAAAGGATGCCACCGCCGCCACTTTTTTATAGATCTCAATCTTCTGAATGCTGTCATAAATATAGTCAGAAGGAAGATAGGCATCGATTCCAAGATCCAAGGAGGTGTTCCAATCCCGGGACGGCTCCTGCGGCTCGCCCAGCATAGTGACCTTCCGCTTCTGGATTTCCTCCGCCAGCATTTGGGAATACAGATCAAACCCGACGGAGGCGATGAAGCCGTGCTGCTCCGCCCCGAGCAGATTGCCCGCTCCCCGGATAGACAAATCCCGCATGGCAATCTTGAAGCCCGAGCCGAGCTCCGTAAATTCCTTGATGGACTGCAGCCGCTTCTCGGCAACCTCGGTTAACACCTTATCCCGCTGATACGTAAAATACGCATATGCGATCCGGTTGGAACGGCCTACCCGCCCTCTCAGCTGATAGAGCTGGGACAAGCCCATCTTATCCGCATCGTGCACGATCAGGGTGTTCACATTCGGGATATCTACGCCGGTCTCGATAATGCTCGTACTGACCAGCACGTCATACTCCCCATCCAGAAAATCCAGAATCGTCTTCTCAAGCTCTGTTTCACTCATCTGTCCGTGGCCCACGCCCACCTTGGCCTCAGGCACCAATTCTGAGATCTGGGCAGCCATTTCCTGAATTCCCTGCACCCGGTTATACAGATAGTAGACCTGTCCGCCTCGGGCCAGCTCCCGCTCAATCGCTTCGCGGACAAGCGTCTGGCTATGCTCCAGCACATAGGTCTGCACCGGAAACCGGTTTTCTGGCGGGGTTTCAATGACCGACAGATCACGAACGCCCAGCATGGACATATGCAGGGTCCGCGGAATCGGAGTGGCGGTGAGGGTCAGCACGTCCACGTTCGTCTTCAGCCGCTTCAGCTTCTCCTTATGAGTAACGCCAAACCGCTGCTCCTCATCGACAATCAAGAGGCCTAGATCCTTGAATACCAGGTCCTGCGACAGCAGGCGATGCGTTCCGATCAGAATATCAACCGTCCCCTGCTTGACCTTCTTAATCGTTTCATTCTGCTCCTTGCGGCTGCGGAAGCGGCTCAGCACCTCAATGTTCATCGGATAGGTTGAGAAGCGCTCCCGGAACGTTTCGTAGTGCTGCTGGGCCAGGATCGTCGTTGGCACCAGCACAGCCACCTGCTTCCCTTCAATCGCCGCTTTAAAGGCTGCACGGACAGCAACCTCGGTCTTGCCATAGCCGACGTCTCCGCACAGCAGGCGGTCCATCGGACGGTTCTGCTCCATGTCCTTCTTAATTTCTGTAATCGCCCGCAGCTGGTCCGGCGTTTCGTCATATGGAAAAATATCCTCGAACTCCTGCTGCTCAGCCGTGTCCTTCTCAAAGCCGTAGCCCGGTGCGGACTGCCGCTCGGCATACAGCTTGATCAGATCATCCGCAATATCCTGGACGGAAGAGCGAACCTTGTTCTTCACTCGCGTCCATTCGTTGCCGCCCAGCTTGTAAATTTTCGGCTCCTTGTCCTCCGAGCCTACGTATTTCTGGATCAGATCAATCTGCTCAATCGGTACCGATAGCTTGTCACTGCCCGCATATAAAATATGCATATAGTCTTTATGAATGCCATTGATCTCCAGCGTACCAATGCCCAGATATTTGCCGATCCCGTGGTTTTGGTGCACAACATAATCGCCGACCTTCAGCTCGGTATAGCTCTTGATCCGCTCGGCATTATCCATATTACGGCTTGTTTTTCTCGTCTTCCGCTGCTTCTGCGAGAACATCTCTGCCTCGGTAATGACTGCTGCATGCACGGAAGGGAGCTCGAAGCCGTTCTGCAGGCTGCCTTCAAGCAGCATCGGCTCCTCAATGCTATAGTCGTGCAGCACCCGCTTCATCCGGTCCATACGCTCGGCATCGCCGCCGAGCATCATCACCTTGATCCCGGATTTCTTCCACCTTTCCATCTCGGCTTTCAGCACGTTCATTTGGCCATGGAAATCCTGCATGCCGCGGGTAATGAAATTGACGATATTTTTCGGCTGCATCCGCGGCACCTGACGCAAAAAGACCGAGATCAGCAGGCTTTGGTAGCGCTGCTGGTAAATGACCTCTTCATGCTCCAGCGAGAGCGGCAGGCTTGGCAGCGACTTCCCGTGCTGAATCAGGTGCAGGTTCCACTCCGCTTCATCGCGCTCCAGCTGACGGGCGGTTTCCAGCAGGCGTCCTGGCTCATCCAGCACCAGAATCGTATCCTCGGCCATGTAGTCATACAGATGAGCGTGCTCCGGATATAGTAGCGAAATGTATTTATACATTTCCGGGAAATAAATACGCTCCCGCAGCATTTCCGCCTCCCGGCCGATCTCTTCCTTGAGGCGCTGCTTCGCCTGCCGGTCTGTCATGCGCTCCAGCTGGGTATCCAGCAGACTCAGCACGGTATCCGCTGCGCGATTCAGCGACTGCTGACTCGCGATAATTTCTTTGCAGGGCGTAATCAGCACCTCGCGGACCTTGTCAATCGAGCGCTGATCACCGGGGTCAAAGGTGCGGATGGAGTCGATGTCCTCATCGAAGAGCTCCACCCGGTATGCATGACGGGCTGTCATGGGATAAAAGTCGATAATGCCGCCGCGGACGCTCATCTCTCCCCGGGATTCTACCCGCTCCACGCGCTCATAGCCCATCTCGATCATCTGGTTGAGGAAGGCATCGAGCGCAAGCAGACCTCCTTCCTGCAAAAGGATACGCGCATCCTTCATCGCCTCCGGAGCGGGAAGCAGCCGCCGCACCCCTGAAATCGGAGCCACGACAAGGCCCCGGAAGCCGCGAGCACAGCGATGCAGCACTTCAATTCGCTGGGCAAGGGCCTCCGGGCTGGATACGGCCGATTCGGCCGCCACAAGCTCATTCGCCGGGTACAGCAATACATCCTCCGGAGATAGAATCTCCTGAAGGTCATCGTAAATTTTCTGGGCCGAGAACATGTTGTGGGTCACAACCAGCACAGGACGCTGCTGATTCTGCATCACCCCTGCGATCATGACCTGCCTGGAGGAGCCGGTAAGCCCGGATATGAGCTGATCTCTCATCCCGGAAGCCAGTCCCGCTGTAATGGATTGAAAATCCTTATCCTCGGAAAAAACATCAATAAGTGCTTGTAGCAAAAGGGGCACCTCTCTTTATGCAAGCGAAATATAAAAAGCTCATCAGTAATTGAAAAGAAGCCTTCAGCATGTCTGCCAAGGCTCTTGTAGTCAGTGGTTCTGTCTGTCCTAGGAATCCGTCATGAAGAGATGTACAGGCTGCGTCATTTAGGACAGCGGCTGCATATAGGCCCCGTGCAGGCTGCATCATTGACTGCCCACTCTATTGAAGCGGGCTCGCCAGCAGGCTGAGCTCCGGATGCATCTCCAGCGCTTCCCGGCAATGATCGCAGGTCACGTTGACAATCATCTCTCCGTTAAAATCATACGCTATTATATCCCTGCGTTCCTCGGGGGTCAAGGCATCCAGCCCGAGCCTCGATTCGGAAATGCCGCGGGAATCAATCACGCCTTGATGGGTCCGGCAGTGTCTGCAAACATAATTTATCGCCATTGTATGCCTCCTGGGAATGGTTTATGTTCCTCAGTATGTCCCTATTCAGAGACTTTAAGACAAGCTTCCGTTGGCAATGAGAGAGAGATTCTCGAGTACTTCTAGCCGTTGAACCGCTGCATAGTCTGCTCGAAGGTATGGCTCAGGCTGTGCTCCAGAGCGTCGCAGGTGCTGTGGATCATTTGCTGCAGCGGCTCCTGCTCCTGCTTGGGAAAGGTCCCCAGCACATAGTCGACAACAGCCCGTCCCGGAGTCGGCCGGGAAATGCCCATGCGCACCCGGTTGAAGCTCTGCGTGCCTGTATGCTGAATGATCGACTTGATGCCGTTATGTCCACCGGCACTGCCCTGGTAGCGCAGACGAATTCTGCCGACGGCCGTATCCAGATCATCATAAACGACGATCATATCGTCCAGATGAACTTTATAATAATCCATATAAGCCCTGACGGCCTCGCCGGATAAGTTCATATACGTCATCGGCTTCATCAATACAGCCTTCTGACCGTTGATGATCCCTTCTGCGATCACGGATTTGCATTTGCTCTGATTAAAGGTGAAGCCATGCCGGGAGGCCAGCTCGTCCAGAGCCATAAACCCGACATTATGGCGGGTCTTCTCATAGGCGGGGCCCGGGTTGCCCAGGCCGACAATCCATTTCATGAGTAAACGTCCTTTCTGCAATTATGCTTTCCTCTTTCCCCTATTCTAAAGTACAATAGATGGACAAAGGACATGTGATAGTCATGTCATCATCCCGACATAAGAAGGTGGAGCGCTATTGGATCATACGAGGAAGATGTTGACGCACCACAGCCACTTCCAGTACCACATGAAGCATGGAATCCCCGTTCAGGTCTATGACCAGGGAGTTCATATTACACTGGGCTGCATCACAGCCGTGGAGCCGCAGTTTGTCGAGATTGAGGGCGCCGTATACAATCGGAACTGCTTCACGTTCGTATCCCGTCCCGGATATTGACGTTTCGCTGCCCTTCCCGCCCCTTATTGAAAGCGGTTACCCGCTATGGATAGGTTGTCATATGCAGTATCAGTCCATCGGCGTATAGCCGCTAAGGGTTACCGCTCCTTAGGAAGGTGCGGTAACCCTTAGCGCTGGCCTGATGCCGGTTATTCGATCTCGAACAGCTTGCTGATGGACAGCTCTTCATGGACACGGATAATAGCCTCGCCCATTAGCGGAGCTACGGACAATACTGTCAGCTTGCTGCTTGGGTTTGGATGGGTAATCGGAATCGTATCCGTCACAATGACTTCCTTCAGCGGCGAATTCTCCAGCCGCTCCATCGCCGGGCCGGAGAGCACCGGATGTGTACAGCAGGCGTATACTTCCTTCACGCCGCCCTCCATCAAGGCATTGGCTCCCAGCACAATGGTGCCGGCTGTATCAATAATATCATCGATCAGAATAGCGGTCTTGCCTTCAATATTACCGATAATGTTCATCACTTCGCTGACATTCGGCTCCGGACGGCGCTTGTCGATAATCGCCAGCGGGGCATTCAGGAAATCAGCGAGCTTGCGGGCGCGGACGACACCGCCATGGTCTGGAGATACGACCACCGGGTTCTCGATTTGCTTGGACCGGAAATACTGGGCAATGATTGGCACCCCCAGCAAATGGTCTACCGGAATATCGAAGAAGCCCTGGATCTGCATCGCATGCAAATCCATACAGATGACGCGGTGAGCACCAGCAGTTTCGATCAGGTTCGCTACGAGCTTTGCTGTGATTGGATCACGCGAGCGTGCCTTGCGGTCCTGCCGGGCATAGCCGTAGTAAGGAATAACAACGTTAATGCTCTTGGCCGATGCGCGCTTCAATGCATCCACCATAACGAGCAGCTCCATCAGGTTATCGTTGACCGGTCCGCAGGTAGACTGCACGATGTATACATGACAGCCGCGGACGCTCTCGGAGAGCTTGACTTGAATTTCGCCGTCGCTGAAGCTGGTGGTCAGCGAATCGCCCATCGGAATGCCGATGTAGTCTGCGATTTGATGGGCCAGCTTGGGATTGGAGTTACAGGTGAAAATTTTTAATTTGGAATCAAGATAAGTCATAAAATAAAAACCCTCCGTGCTGGTTCAATTGTGTAGCTGCCTGATCACTCCGGCTTGGACGAGGAATTGCTGCTCTTCTTGGCCTTGGCGCGGGAGCGGATTTTCTCGGCGTATCCCGGCTTGTTCTCCTGGCGCACTCTGGCAATCGCCAGATCATTCTCCGCTACGGAATGCGTGATCGTGGAGCCGGCTACAACGAATGCGCCCTTGCCCACTTTTACCGGGGCTACAAGATTAACATTGCTGCCGATAAAGGCATCATCTTCAATTTCAGTAACAGATTTATTATAACCATCGTAGTTCACGGTTATCGCGCCGCAGCCGACATTTACGTTCTTGCCTACCGAGGCATCGCCGATGTAGCTGAGGTGAGAGACCTTGGAGCCATCATCAATGACGGCATTCTTCACTTCCACGAAGTCACCGATCTTGACGTTCTGGCCCAGCTTGGTGCCCGGACGAAGATACGCATAAGGCCCGACAGACGTTTCTGCCCCCACCTCTGCTTCGCACAGTACCGAATATTTCACGGTTACGCCGTCAGCGAGAGAAGAATCTTCAATCTCACTGTTCGGACCCAGCGTACACTGACTTCCGACTGTCGTGCTTCCCTTCAGAAACGTTCCCGGATAAATCACGGTATCGCTGCCGATCTTAACATCTGCCCCGATGTACGTAGAGGACGGATCGATCAGCGTGACTCCGTTCAGCATATGACGTCTTGCAATGCGCTCCCGCATCAGAGCTTCGGCTTGCGAAAGAGCGAGCCGGTCGTTCACGCCGATGGACTCTGCCTCATCCTCTGTCTGGTAGCCCAGCACCTTGTCGCCAGATTGCTTCAGGATGCTGATACAGTCGGTCAAATAATATTCCTGCTGAGCATTCTGGTTCGTGACCTTCTCCAGCGCGGCGAACAGCTTGGCATTATCGAAGCAATAGGTACCGGTGTTAATCTCGCACACCGCATCCTCTTCCGGACTGCAATCCTTCTGCTCTACAATGCGCAGCACATCGCCCTTCTCGCTGCGGATAATCCGTCCGTAGCCCTTCGGGTTGTCCATATGGGCTGTCAGAATGGTGACTGCCGCCTGATTGCTCTCATGCAGCTCCAGCAGTCCCTCAAGCGTCTCTGGTGTCACGAGCGGGGTATCACCGCAAATAACAATCGTAGAGCCTTCCTCCTGACCGATCAGCTCCTTGGCCTGCTTCACAGCATGACCAGTTCCAAGCTGCTGCTCCTGCAGCACATATTCCGCCGCATCACCCAGATAAGAGCGTACAGCTTCCGCGCCATGCCCGACCACGACGACGGTACGTTCCGATTTCACTTGTTCAACCGTTTGCAGCACATGACCCACCATCGGTTTCCCGCAGACGGGGTGCAGCACTTTATATAATTTGGATTTCATTCGTTTGCCCTGGCCAGCGGCGAGGACTACAGCTAATCTTTTCAAGGGCCCTGCCTCCTCCTCTTGAACTCACTACTGAATATATATCATTCTAGAAAAAAAGAAAAGAGAGCCACGGGTATGGCTCTCTTTTCTTCGAACCCCAATAGTAATCCTAAGCGCCTTCTTCAATGACTTCTTCCTCTTCCGTCGCAGCACGCTCGTATTCAGCCAGTACAGCAGACTGAATCTTCTCGCGGGTGCCGGAGGAAATCGGATGAGCAATATCGCGGAACTCCCCATCAGGAGTACGCTTGCTCGGCATAGCAACAAACATTCCGTTATTGCCGTCAATCACGCGAATGTCGTGAACGACAAACTCGTTATCGATGGTAATGGATGCGATTGCTTTCATTCTCCCCTCAGAGTTCACGCGGCGGAGTCTGACATCCGTAATTTGCATTGTGTGTTCACCACCTTTTTCCATCAGAGACTTGGTGTATAATTCCACACAGCAATTCCGAAATCCTTCTTTTTTTCTAACAAAATGTCCTAAAATCAGGAATTTTTTTCGAAATCAGATATTTTCGACAGACTTCGTCGGATTTCGTTTGAAAACGCTACAATATCGACAAATACAGCGCCCTTATTGTTGAAAGTAATTTCCGGGCCGAACCGTAATCATCTTGCTCCGCGCATCTACATCGTTCAGGCATGCAAGCGAAATATAATCCTGCAGCAGCCGCTCCTGCGATTCGATCGCACCGGACTCCACCAGCACACCTACGCCTGCAACCTCGGCATTAAATTCAGCCAGCAGATCCACCATGCCCTGAATCGTTCCGCCTGCCTTCATAAAATCATCCACGATCAAGACCCGGGACTGCTCCCGCAGCGCTCTCCGTGAGAGAGACATCGTATGAATGCTCTTATGGGAGCCGGATACATAGTTAATGCTAACCGCCGAGCCCTCGGTTACCTGATGGTCTCTTCGCACCAGGACCACCGGCAGGTTCAGCTGCGCTGCCGTCGCATAAGCGAGCGGAATGCCCTTAGTCTCCACCGTCATCACCACATCGATATCCCGATGCGCAAAGGCCGTAGCGATAATCTTGCCTGCCTCGTTCATTAGAGAGGGCTGTCCAAGAAGGTCGGACATATACAAATAGCCTCCCGGCAGGATCCGGTCAGACTGCTGCAGCTTGCCGCACAGCTCCTGAACAAAGTCCAGCGCACGCTCCTGGCTCAGCTTCGGAATATACCGCACACCGCCGGCAGCACCCGCCAGCGTCTGCAATTCACCGAGGCCCTCCTCCTCGAACACTTCCTTGATGATGGCCAGGTCCTCACTGATGGAGGACTTGGCTGCACCATACCGATCCGCAAAGGTCGTTAAGGGAATTAATGTATGGGGTTTAGCCAATAAGAACTGGGTCATATCGACCAGTCGTTCGCTGCGCTTTAATTTTTTCACGTCGTATCCTCACTAAATCCGAATATTATATAGTTAATATAACATTCTCGTACGTCTTTCCACAAGAACTTGTGGAATCGGCGCCCTTTTCTTGCTTATGTAAGCAGCCTAACCGCGTACACTTCCTTGCAGAAGCCGCGCAATCCGTTGTAGATCCGGGCCACCTTCGACTCCTTGGACACGAGCCCGAACACCGTCGGTCCGCTGCCGGACATGAGGGCGCCATCGGCTCCCAGCCTCAGCATCGCCTCCTTGAGCTGCTGCACCTCCGGGTGCAGCTTCGGTGTGACCTCTTCCAGCACGTTGCCAAGCTGCTCGCACATCTCTGTGAAGCTTCCCTTGGCCAGCGCTGCAGTCATCTCCTTCGCGGAAGGGTGGAACTTTATCTGATCTGCCTTCAGCTTGCCGTACACCTCCGCCGTAGACACATTGATTGGCGGCTTGGCCACAATGGCCCAGCCCTGCGGCGGCGGGCTGACCGGGGTCAGAATCTCTCCCCGTCCCGTTGCCAGTGCTGTTCCCCCTGTCACACAGAAAGGAACATCTGAGCCCAGCTCTGCCCCGAAGGCGAGCATGTCCTCAAGCGGCATATTCAGTCCCCACAGCCGGTTCAGGCCGCGCAGCGCAGCCGCTGCGTCACTGCTTCCGCCTGCCAGCCCGGCAGCGACCGGAATGTTCTTGTCCAGGTGAATATGCACACCCTTGCGGACCCCGTAACGCTCCTTCACGAGCCTGGCCGCCTGAAAGGCCAGGTTCTTCTCATCCAGCGGAATGTAGCCCGCCTGGCTTGTAATCATAATCGTATCCCTTGGCTGCTCCTCCAGCTCCAGACGGTCTGCCAGATCGATCATGGTCATCACCATCTCCACCTCATGGAACCCGTCAGGCCTTTTGTGAAGCACATCTAGCATTAAATTAATTTTGGCCGGAGCCTTCTCGTATATTTTCAACACCGTTCACCTGTCCTTAGCATCTCCCATAAGCTCATACCTGACCCACAGGGGAAAAACATCTAATGCCTCTATATTAGCAAACCAGAACGTACAAGTCATTTATATGCGTCAAAAATGAAAAAGGCCTTCCCGAAGGAAGGCCGACGTTATAAGTGCCTTTGCTGCATTACTGCTGTGGTCCGCGGGCTGCGCGCTCGGCGAGCTCAATCGCTTTTTTGACCATATTGCCGGCGTCGCTGGCCTTGATCCCGCCCCAGCCCTCTTTTTGCACCGTGTCATAAAAACCGAGCTCCTTCGCCAGCTCATACTTCAGCTCTTCCGACATCATGCTTCTTCTTCTCCGGCTCATTGTTGAATCCGCCTCCTTGAACGTGATGTGGGGGTGACCGTCCTTAGTATGCTCCCGTTCTTCCTCCTCATGCCTTCCCATTCATGGAACGAACAGCAGCAAAGCAACCGCTGCGCAAATAAAAACAGCCCCCTTCGGGAGCTGCCTGCACACAAAAGCTATGACTTGATATAGGTGATCTGCATCTGGCCTTCTTCATCCAGAACGACGATTTCAACCGTCTCTGTCAGTATATCAGCATAACTGTAAGACACACGTTTAAAGGTTTGCTGGTCCTGATCCAGCTTTACAATGAATACAGAAGGGTAGGTTTCTTCCAAAACACCAGTGCGCTCAACGGTCTTGCGGCGACCTCCGTTAGCCCGCAGCGCAATTTTTTGCCCCAAGTGGGCATCCAGACTGCGTTTGATATCCAACAGCGAATTTTTAGCCATTGTCAACGACCACCTCTTTCCTTGTCCATTATACCTGTCAACCAGAAGACTGTCAAATCAAAACCATTAATTATATCAGCAACAAAAAATCATTGTCAATAACTTTTTTTTGGGGCGGAAAAGTCTCATGCGTTGAGTCCTTATTATGCGCAACACAAACCAGCTGTATGCATTCGGATGACCGAATACATACAGCTGGTTTGCAGACATGATACAGGTGACAGGTGGACAGAGGTGACTGACTAGCTGATCGACGGCGTTACTTTGAGCGTGGACAGATCCTGCAGCCGGGGAGAACCGATCCGGTGGCTGCCCCGGGTCTCAATGCCGCCCAGCCCCTGCGTACCGCTAATGGTGTTATGCAGCACATCATTCATATTCATCGTTTCCCGAACCGACGTATAAGCCGCCTTGCAGGCGACATAGACGGGGTCCAGGGCATGGATCAGCACCCGGCCTGGCGAGCTGGCAAAATTGGCTCCGGTTTGCAGCATCGCCTCGAAATGCGACTGACAGGCGCCGGCAATGACGATCAGCGCATCCAGATTGCGCTCATACTGGCGCGCGGTTTCAATCGCCCGCACGAAATGGTGCGAATTTTTGTAGCTGTCCAGGCTGTACAAATCATAAGGCTGAGGGCGCTTTAACACCCCGTCATGGCCGGTAATGACGACGATATCAGGACGCACTCGCGGCAGCAGCCGATGCAGCGCATCAGCCATCGACGATTCATGCACATAATGCCCTTCCGCCGGGACTCTGAGCTGCTGATATAAAGCGAGGCTTTTTTTTAAATACATAGGGTCTCCATCCAGATGCAGCACTCTGCCCGGAACATCAAAATACCCCTTATCGCTGCTCGATCCCCATTCATCCCGTAATCCGTCCAGCCGCCGTGCACAATCCAGCTTCAGCCGGGTCAAGGATTCCTTCGCTTTAATTTGAGCCTGCTTGGTGCGCTCGCTGACCGCAGGCCGCGCAGCAGGCACCAGATCGCTCAGGGGTGCATCCGCCAGCAGCCGGAAATCTGTTCCCTTGATCACCGCTGCGTTGGGACGTACCGACTCGATCCGGAACGTCACATCCCCGCCATACGACCTGCGGACGACCAGGTCTCCTAAATTCATTTCAGCATCCCCCCTGACTTCATCCTATGGGCGCAGGCCGGGAAAGGTTCGCGCCAAGCACAAATAAACCGGGGAGCATCTCCCCGGTTTATTTGCAGCGTCTTGCAGGTATTTAAGAAAGCCCAATCCCGGCTTCCAGCAGCACATCACTGAGCCGTGCATACTCCTCCATACTTAGCGTCTCTCCGCGGCGGGTCGGCTCAATCCCGGCCTCCTGCAGCAGACCTTCCAGCTGCTCCCGCCCATCCTTCGGGAAATATTTGCTCTTCAGATTGTTCGCAATCGTCTTTCTGCGCTGGGCGAAGGAGGCCTGGATCACCTCGAAAAAGTGCTGCTCATTCTTCACCGCAACAGCAGGCTGATCCCGAACCTGAAGGCGGATGACCGCCGACTCTACGTTCGGCTGCGGAATAAAGACGGTGTGCGGCACCGTGCAGACCAGCCGCGGCTCTGCATAATACTGCACCGCAATGCTCAGGCTGCCATAATCCTTACTGCCCGGGGAGGCCGCCATGCGCTGCGCAACCTCCTTCTGGATCATGACCACAATATTCTCCAAGGGGAGCTTCTCCTCCAGCAGCTTCATCATAATCGGGGTCGTCACATAATACGGAAGGTTGGCAACGACGCTCACCTTGGATACCCCGTCAAAGCGCCTTGCAAACAGCTCCTTCATATTCACCTTGAGCACGTCGCCATGCTCCACAGACACGTTGGGATACGGCTCCAGCACCTCCTCCAGGATGGGGATCAAGCGCTGGTCAATCTCCACTGCGGTGACCGTACCGGCCTGCTGAGCGAGCTTCTCGGTCAGTGCACCGATGCCCGGGCCGATTTCCAAAGCTCCCTTCTCCTTGGTCAGATCAGCAGCCTTCACGATATTGTGCAAAATATTCTGGTCAATCAGGAAATTCTGGCCGAGGCTTTTTTTAAATGAAAAACCGTGCCGGGCAATGATCTCCTTCGTTCGTTTCGGTGTTGATATATCTTCAGTTCCCATTAATGCTTCCCTCCGTCTTCAAGCGTAGCAGCCGCTGCCTGAAATTCCTCCGGTGTAATTTGAAACATGGCCAGCCGCTTCAGCAGCTGCTTGCCATTGCAATAGCCGATACCAAGCTGATTGCCGATCTGCATGCGTCTTGCCGCCGCATCTGGATGCAGCAGCAGCCCCGCCTCAATAACCTCCTCCATGGAGATCAGGCTGTCCGCTTTATCGAACGCTGTATGCACGCGAGAGAGGGCGTGCCGGATCGCCTCAACAGATGCATTCTCGACACCGATATCGCCCTTGCGGGTCGCATCAGCCTCCGGAATAAACGCGTGCTTGCAGCCCGGCACCTTGGCATCGATGATTTTGCGAATCCGCTCTCCCGCATGGTCGGGATCTGTCAGAATAATGACACCTCGCCGCTCCTGCGCAAGCTTCACCTTGGCAATGACCGCGCGGTTCACCGCAGAGCCTCCCGTCTCTATCGTATCGGCCTCTACAGCACGCTTCACCGCGACCGTATCATCCCGGCCCTCCACCACAATAACTTCCTTGATCATGCTTCATTCGTCCTTCCAAAAAAAAGAAGAGGATCATATCCTCTTCTTAGCATCTCATTATATTACATAAATAGTAGCCTATTTCTCATGGAAAAGTAAAACATTAGTTCGATTCCGGCTTGACGGGTCCAATGACATACACGGTATGCCCGTTCTTGCGTCCGAAATTCAGTGCTGCACGCAGCGAGTCGTAATACACGTCAATCTTGTTGCCCTTGATCGCACCGCCTGTATCTTCGGCACGGCGGAAGCCAATGCCCTCAATATAAACCCACCAGCCAATCGGAATGACGTTAGGATCTACAGCGATGGTGCGGCCTTCCGTAACACGCGTACCGGAAGCGGTCTTCGTACCGATGCCCGGCTGCTCCGAGGAGTACGCCGTCATGGATACATTCTTCAGGACCTTCTTATATTCAAAATCAATACCGGCTTTAGAAACGACGTTGTTCTGCTTACTCTCTGAGCTTGAGCTCGACTGAACGGCGGCCTTTGGCTGAACGGCAGGCGTCTTCGCCGAGGTCTTAGTCGTCGTCTTGGCTACAGTCGTTGGCTTTACAGCCTGAACGACCGGCTCTTCCTTCACCGGCTCCGGCGGCTTCTTCGTGCCGACCGCGATCACTTTATCCATCGTCTTGCGTTCGACTTCCTTGGACACCACTTGTTTGGAAACCAGCTGTCCATCTTCATACACCTTCTCAATATGGTGAATGATCAATCCAGGCTCTCCCGCTTGAACCACCCGGTTATCGCCCTTCAGAAGCGAAGGGTCTGACGTCTTGATGACCCGGTATTCGCGGACCTCTTCTTCTTGTACCTGCTGCTTACTTACGCGAACAACGCGAATGTCGGAAGCCTCGGACAGCTTGCTGTCCAGTGCAGGAGTTACTTTATCTTCATCCTGGACGGTAATGCCGGCTTTGTTTAGCACGTTCTGTACAGTGTCCTGGGTTGTAAATACCGTTTGCGTATTGCCGTCTGCGGTGACTGTAATAGGAACCGCACGCTGAATGACGATCCGGTCTCCATCCTGAAGACTTCCGTTTAGCGGCATGGATATTTCATCCTGCGGCTTCAGCGAGATCGAATGCTCTTCCAGCACATTTTGCAGCATGGCCTCATTCGTTTCCACCGTGGTCACCCGTCCATCGACCACCAGGTGAATTTCTTTGCCCGACTGGTTGTGTATAATCAGCAGTACGAGCAGCGTAATGGTGATGGTACCAAAGGCCGCCAGCATCAGTTGACGCAGAAAATCATGCTTCCATCGTAATGCGTATGACATGCTGGATGATTGTGAATCATGGGTCTGTTCTGGTTGTAAAACGCCCACTGCTTCATCCTCCTTCATAGCCCCGCCCTCTAGATCATGCATGAGTGTATATGACGCGACTATAGCAAATTTGTCTCACAGAGTGCCCCGCTATAGATGTGCACCCTGCGTTACGCCCCGTCTATTCGTGCATGTGTTCTGCCACCCCCCTTGTGTATCCCAGGGTATGATGGCGCTCTCTCCAATATTCTGAATATAAAAAAAGCCCGAAAAAGAGTATTAGAGACTCTTCTCGTGGCTTTTCCAGCTGTAGTCTTGGAAAGGATGCACGACCGTTGCCTCTCTTATTTACGCTTACGGGGTTAGCTGTCGGGTTCGGACGTAAGAGAGACGCCCTATCTCGAGTCAACCGCTCATGGCGGCTGCCCTCAAATTCACCCCAAAGACCCGAATTGAAATCAAATACAGTGCTCACAGCCCTTATGTATGGTTGCTCGTTGACCCTGTATCGGTTCCCCCGTTCTCCATGATCTGGAGATTAAGCGAGACGGTTTGTAAATGAATATGCTGCTGGTGTCAAACCAGCGCTTCATAAGTACTGAAAAGATGATACTCTCTTTACATGCAGGTTGTAAAGCAACGTTCAACCACATTTTTTCTGATAAATAGTTAAATTATTGTAATAATCGGACCATTTTTGATGATAAAATCTTAATTCATCGCAAATGCTCGCTTTTTCACCGCTTTTGCTCCCGATTTCATCAAATCCCAAATCGTTCCAGACCATTTCGGGTTGTAATCTCACTAATTTCTTCCAGAGACAACCCCTTCAATTCAGCGGCTTGCTCTGCCACATACTTCACGTAAGAGGACTCATTTCTTTTTCCCCGGAACGGGTGCGGTGTCAAATATGGCGCATCGGTTTCCAGTAAAAGGCGGTCCAGCGGCACCTGTGTCAGCACCTCTTTAGGCTGTTTGGCATTTTTGAACGTAGTGGGTCCGCCGAAGGAAATATGAAAGCCCATATGCAGGCACTGCTTGGCCGTTTCCCAGCTGCCGGAGAAGGAGTGCATGACGCCGCCCACCTCCGACGCTTTTTCCTCCTTCAGAATTCGCAGGACATCCTCATGCGCATCCCGATTATGAATCACGATGGGCAGATTCAGCTCCTTCGCCAGCTGAATCTGCTGCCGGAACACCTTATGCTGTATCTCTTTGGGAGACGTGTCCCAATGGTAGTCCAGTCCAATTTCGCCAATGGCTACAACCTTCCGGTGAGCGGTCAGAGAAGCAATCCACTCCAGGTCCTCCTCCTTCATCGCAATGGCGTCTACCGGATGCCAGCCTACGGCTGCATATATAAAATCATATTTTTCCGCGAGCTGCATCGTCGTCGGGATGGTCTCACGATTGAAGCCAATGTTGATCATACGCGTAATTCCCTGGTCTACTGCCCGCTGAATGACGGCTTCACGGTCCTCATCAAAGGCTGCAGAATCCAAATGGGTATGAGTGTCGAATAACATAACGTGTAAAGCTCCCTTCCTGTCGAAAATAAATCAGCTTGACCTTTTTATCCATCATTCCAGCTTGATGGACATGAGCAGCCACAGGTTCCCTGTGCACTACCGTGCAAGCAGACCGGTGACGTCAGCGGGCAATATGTCCCACACCGTTCTCAGCTTGTCCTCCGGATAGTATAGATGGGAGCGTCCGCGGTGAATGCCGCTGATGGAGCGCACAATGTCTGATACCTCGGAGATTTCCCGCAGCTGATCAAACCGGTCCAGCAGTAAAATCTGCTTATGGCTTGCTGTAGAGCCTGAAGGAAATTCATCATAGGGCAGATCGGTCGGAAAATCAACCTCCAGGTCATACTCCGGATTCAATCCCGCTTCCTGAAAGGCGTGGCGAAGCTCGTCGATCGTCTCTTTGTCGATATGATCGATTTCTACATATTTATACAATCGGCGGTGCATAAAGCGGCAGCAAAGATCCCGGAGCAGCTCGTCCTTTTCATAGGTCCATTGCAGAAAAGCGGTCTGTATAAGCGCTTCATCAAGGCGCAAATACTGATTGACATCAGGATTGCCCTCAAACAAAGCCGGCAGCGGCTCTACCATGAATTGAAAAGGATATCGATCCCGGAACAGCTCCTTCGCCCGGCGGAATATTTGCCGTAATATAATTTCGGAGCTTCTCGTCACAGGATGAAAATAGACCTGCCAGTACATCTGGTAACGTGACATCAAATAATCCTCGACCGCATGCATGCCGGACTGCTTAACCACCACCCGATCCTTATAGGGCCGAAGCAGCCTGAGAATCCGATCGGAATCAATCGTGCCATAGTTAACACCCGTATAGTACGCATCCCGAAGCAAATAATCCATGCGATCTGCATCCAACGGGCTCGTGACCAGATTACTGACAATGGGCTTGTCATAGCTCTTCTGAATGACAGCAGCGACCTTGCGAGGGAAATCCGGATCATGGCTGGTCAGCACCTCATTGACACAGGTATCCTCTGTCAGGATTCTGCAGGTCCAATCCTCATGATTCATATGAAAGGCTTCTTCTATAGAATGTGAAAAAGGACCATGGCCCAAATCATGCAGGAGCGCAGCACACAAGGCAACCAGCCGCTCTTCTTTTGGCCAATCCGGATAGCTGCCCCGTTCAAATTGAGAAATAATCTTTCTCGTAATTTCATAGACACCCAAGGAGTGGGAGAATCGGCTATGCTCCGCCCCGTGAAAGGTCAGAAAGGAGGTGCCTAGCTGCCGAATCCGGCGCAGCCGCTGGAACTCCGGCGTGTTAATCAGCCGCCAAATCAAATCGTCCTGGACATGAATATAGTTATGAACGGGGTCCTTGAATACCTTCTCTTCCGAAATGGAACGTCTCATGCATATCCTCTCCTTCTCAAGATCAATGTGATGGACTGAATGTTGAGCTTTCACTACTTTTGACGCATAATGTAGAATAATGTCGAATTACGTAAAATGGCGACTTCCAAATCGACAAATCTGAAGATTCCCAAAAAAATAACATGTTTTTGAACTTTTTGTGATCATATAAAGCTTTTCTCACTATAATTTTGTTAATAGGTGTGATATTCTCAAATAAACAGGTTGACTGTTTTGGGAATCGTTGGTACTATAAATAACATAAAAGATAGAACTATGTCGAATAATGACTTTTTTAAATTATAGCGAGAGGGGCATGAATCAGTTATGATGAAATCAACAGGTATTGTAAGAAAGGTAGACGAGCTAGGACGGGTAGTTATTCCGATTGAGCTTCGCCGTACGCTGGGCATTGGTGAGAAGGACGCATTGGAGATCTATGTAGACGGCGAGCGCATTATGCTGAAGAAATACGAGCCAGCCTGCATTTTCTGTGGCAATGCCGAGAACGTAACCTACTTCAAGGGCAAGATCGTCTGCCATGAGTGTGTATCTGAGATTCCGTCACCGGTAGCCAACTAATTTCTATTTGAGATAGAATCCATAGAATAAGTCATGCTGCTTGCATTAATTCTAACCTTTATATATCTCCTTTATGGCCTTCCAGCGCTTATGGCGCCGGAGGGTTCTTTTTTGTGTGCTCACGCCCGATACAGCAGCTTTGCGAAGCGCTCGGTGTTCCCGAACGCTTCAGCTCCTGCCGCTTTCCATCAATATAAAGGCTATAGCAGCGCATTATAAATGTCCCGCTTGGACACTCCCCGGTCGGATGCGACTTTCTTCATGGCATCCTTCCGGCTCAGACCGGTCTCTTCGTAATGCGCCACATGATCTTCTATAGACATGCTCTGCCACCAGGAGTCCCGCTCCTTCTGCTCCTCCTCTTGGCTGCCTCCCTCCAAAACCACGCAGTATTCTCCGATCGGGGGATGCTCCTCCAGCCACTCCATGCACTCCTGGAGCGTGCCGCGGGTAAATTCCTCATACCGCTTCGTCAGCTCCCGGGCCAGGACCGCTCGGCGATGACCGAGCGCTTCCTGCATGAAGGAGAGCGTCTTCTTGATCCGGTGAGGAGACTCATAGAACAGCAGTGAGCCTGCAGATGCCGGAAGAGACTGGAGCAGAGCCACCGCATCCTTCTTCTCTCGGGGGAGAAAACCGATGAACGTGAACCGCTCCGTTGAGAGCCCCGAGGCAATCAGCGCAGAAAGGGCCGCGTTCGCTCCGGGAACCGGAATGACGGGAATACCTTCTGCTATAGCGAGCCGAACCAGATCGCTTCCGGGGTCGGAAATGGCCGGCAGGCCGGCATCGCTGACGATGGCTGCATTTTTTCCTTCTATTATATACCTGATAATCTCAGGACCGCTCGCCCCTTTATTATGCTCGTGATAGCTAAACAGCTGCTTCGGCTGAATGTCAAAATGCGTCAGCAGCTTGCGGGTCTGCCGCGTATCCTCGGCTGCGATAATATCGCATTCTGAAAGGGTACGCACGGCGCGGTATGTCATATCCTCCAGATTGCCAATCGGTGTGGCAACCAGATATAGTGCGCCAGGGCCGCCTTCGGAGGCTGGCGACTGAAAGCTGCTCTGGGAGCTGATGCTCATGAGGTTTCCTCTTTTCCGTAATAGATTTCCAGCAGCTCCGGACAATACACACCCTGTTCATCATAAACAAGGAGCGGCGGCTGCAGCCGGACCTCTGGCTTTCCGTCCCGGAGACATTCGATCAGGACCATATTGGCCTCCACACCTGCTCGGGGATGCACGAACCGGATGATCTTGGGCTCCAGCCGGTATTGATGCAGCAGCACCATAATTTCTGCGAGCCGGTGAGGCTTGTGCACCATAGCCAGCTTTCCGCCGGAGCGCAGCAGCCGGGATGCGGCCTGAATGACCTCTTCCAGCGTACAGTGGATTTCATGGCGGGCAATCGCCTGATGCTCATTCAGCTTTCTATCACTGCCGTTAAGCGGCATATAGGGCGGGTTCACGGTAATATAGTCATATACGCCGTGGCCTGTTTCCAGGTAGAGCTCCCGCAGATCTCCTTCCCGCATGCTTACGCGTTCCTCCAGCCCATTCAAGGCAATGCTTCGGCGCGCCATGTCAGCAAGCCGTGGCTGAATTTCAATGCCCTCCAGGCTTGCTTCTGTGGCCGTGGACAGCAGGAGCGGAATGACGCCATTCCCGCTGCATAGATCCAGCAGCCTTCCCCGCCGCGGAACCCGGGCAAAGCGGGCCAGCAGCACGGCATCCATGGAGAAGCTGAATACCTCATCGCTTTGTATAATCCCCATATTATGGGTTAGCAAATCATCCACACGTTCAGATGGCTGTAGCTGTATCGGTTTCTTGATCATGATGAACATTCATTCCTTCTCTAATTTAACTTTAAACCTCCGCGGAATACAGATTACAAAAAAAGCCGTAGGCATCTGTACCCTCCTACGGCTTGTTGGATCTCTTGTATATAGTAATGACGGTTATACTCTACGGCTGACATTAGCTGTCACTTATTCAGGAACGACAGACAGAATAGACAATCGCCTTCGGTTCGCAGATGTCCGTAATAGACATTGCAAATATGAAAGCCCTCATGATACAAGCGTGCCAGATTATCATATCCCTCTCCAACCATATCCTCCGCGCCTGCCTGCACAGCAGCCCGGGATTTGGATGTCGAGGAAGCGGAGGCTGCAGGGTCTGCCGGCTGAACCTCTCTCTTCAGCACCTTGCGGAGCTGTTCATTTTCCAGGCCGAGACGATGGTTATCCTCCAGCAGCTCCTTGATGATCTGCTTCAGCTCACCCAGTTCACTGTTCATATGCCCCAGCTGGGACTCCATCTCTTGAATGCGCGTAAAAATGTTGTTCTTCTCCAAGATTACACCCCGAAAGTAACCATTCTATAGTCTACTTGATGACCACGTCATCCAGCGGAAGCTCCTTAACCTTGCCAATCTCGAACAGCTGTACATGTACGGTTCGTGTATCTGCGTTCACGCCGACAACCTTCCCGTCTCCAAGCGAGGTTACGACAAGCTTGCCCACAGAAGGCAGCTCTTCCTTGCTGCTTTCATAGTTATCATGCTCAAACTTCAAGCAGCACATTAATCTTCCGCAAAGACCGGAAATCTTCGTCGGGTTCAGCGACAAGCTCTGATCCTTGGCCATCTTGATCGATACGGGCTCGAAATCACCCAGCCAAGAGGAGCAGCAAAGCACTCGTCCGCAAGGTCCCAGACCGCCCAGCATCTTCGCCTCGTCACGTACGCCAATCTGGCGAAGCTCAATTCGAGTGCGGAAAATGCCTGCCAAATCCTTCACCAGCTCCCGGAAGTCTACGCGCCCTTCAGCTGTAAAGTAAAAAATAATCTTGTTGCGGTCAAAGGTGAATTCCACATCCACCAGCTTCATCTTCAGTCCGTGATCCCGGATTTTATTTAAACAGGTCGTGAAGGCATCCTTCGCCGCCAGCTTGTTCTCATCGACCACCTTAGCATCGTTGTCGCCGGCGATGCGGATCACTTTCTTCAGAGGAAGCACCACATCACATTCCTGAACCTCTTTCTTGCCAATCACTACATGTCCGTATTCAATCCCCCGAGCAGTTTCTACAATGACACATTGTTCCTTCTCTACGGGAAGATCCAGCGGATCAAAATAATATACCTTGCCCGCTTTCTTAAAGCGGACACCCACTACGCTGTACAAAAAATTAACCCCCTTGTTAGCCTTGCCTATTGGCCCTTACGGGTGTATGGGGTAATCTCACGCCGGAGCTTCGCCCATCCCCAATAACAATTGCTCGAGACAGAGCTGTCCGTTGACGTTGTAGCGTAATTTCTTCTGACACTCTGCGGCCAAATCCATGCAGGAGACCCATTGTGATGTGCTACGGGCTGAAGCATGACCGGTGATGAACTCAGCCTGATCTATAAAAACGAGGCAATCCTGCCTGCCGTACTGGACATTGATCATGTCTTTAAACCATAAATGAAACAGGCTGAAGAGCATGTCCAAATGCTCCGAGAGTCCGGTTCTGAACACCTTCTGGCTTGCTGTGATCATAGCCATGCCGGAGCGGTTCACAGACTCCTTCCCTAATTGTAACATTACGTTTCTAATTTCTGCAAACCAATTCTCATTTAAAATTGCTCTGCAGCCCTCTAATCCGGAGGCCAGATGAACGGCGCACCGGACAAGGGCTGCAGGATATTCCTCAGCAATCAGCACCTGTTCCATCATCGCGGAATCCAGCGCCCTGAAAGGGACCTTCTGCACCCGGGATTGAATCGTAGGCAGCAGCGCCTGTCCATTCTCGGCGATCAAAATGGCCACGGCAGGCAGCTGCGGCTCTTCCAGAAATTTCAGCAGGCTGTTGGCGGCTTGAACCGTCATTTTGTCAGCATGCTCGATAATATAAACCTTGGGATGATTCTTCTGCGAGCGGTATGAAAAAATCCGCTGAAGCTCGCGGATTTGGTCAATCTTTATGCTGGCGCCATCCGGCGAGATCATCGTCAGATCCGGATGGTTGCCATGATCGACCTTCCGGCACTCCAGGCACTTGCCGCAGGCATCATCACTCTCCTCTGTACAAAAGAGCGCTTTTGCAAACATCACGGCCATCTCCAGCTGTCCCGCACCCGTGGGCCCGCTGAACAAATAAGCGTGACTGATGGCCTTGCGCCGCATGGCATTTTGAAGCAGCTGCTTGGCAGCCTCCTGCCCCAATATATCGTTAAAAGACATAAGTCCTCTCACTTTCCCATTCATCTACTGCCAAACCTTTATGGATGGCATGCATGCTAAAAAGCTAAATTAATAAGCATTCCGCGGATTTCTCCGATCTTGCTCAACAGCTCAATCTTGCCCTGCTCACTCTCCAGCAGCTCGTCTGCCATCGCCAGCAGCAGGGAATCAATCTCATCAATTACGTTGTAACGCTTGCTTCTTCCCCGGCGGTCCCACCCGCGGGTTTCCTTCATCTTTACGCCCCGGCGGACGGTTTCTTCCAGAAATCGCTTCACCATGAATCGGTAGGCCTTTAATTCGCGGATCGTCATGACTCTCGCCAGGCGCTCGCCCTGCATTGCAATTTCCCGCATCTGCCGGCTTAATTCCTCATTCGTAGCCTTTTCTCCCTGCTGGTACATAATATCCGAGAAGGATTTCTGCTGCACCGGCTTGGCATTATTGTCCGCAGTGGTCAGCTCGCTTTTTAGAGGTCGAAAGCCTGGATTGATTTTCATGCCATTCACCGCCTTTTGGGGTATCATTTCTTATAGCTCCAGGAGCCTTTCTTACATATAGCTACCCGTTGAAGGGTGTAATCCGCCCAGCTTCATCATCTCATCATCAGCTGCCGAGTATATTGAACGAGAACAAGAAAGCCGCGTGCGGTTCTCATGCAAGCCTTCCGATTGAAGCATTCCCTCTTTATACTCGGCAGCGGGCTGTTCGTCGAGACATCAGGTGCAGATTAGAAATGCTCAAACCGCTCAACAGGAAGCACGAACACAGTAGCTCCGCCCACCTGCACCTCGACAGGAAGCGGCAGATACGAATCGGTCGTCCCGCTCATCGGGGTTACCGGCGTAACCAGCTGCTCACGTACCTTACAGCTATTGCGAATGACGTTCATCACGCTTTCTACCTGCGTATCATCGACCCCGATCATAAACGTCGTATTGCCCGCTTTCAGAAAGCCTCCGGTACTGGCCAGCTTCGTTGCCCGAAAATTTGCTTTAACCAGACCGGCCGACAGACGGTTGCTGTCCTTATCTTGTACAATCGCCACGATCAATTTCATATGCCATGTTCCTCCTTATTAATATCGGCATGTTTAGAAGCCGTATGTTTATTATTTGACAAAGCTGATCAAAAACCCTTTAATACTGTGCTTTCCAGCGCTCGTATGAGCTCTTTTTCAACGAGGGCCGGCGGCCTGGATGCATCAATAATCCGGATTCGTTCCGGATCTCTCTGCGCCACCTGTCGATACCCTTCCCTCACCTTGCGGTGAAATTCAAGGCTTTCCATATCCAGGCGGTTGTACTCACGCTCTTCATTGGCTGCAATGCGCGACAGTCCGGTCTCCGGGTCCAGATCGAGCAGCAGTGTCAGATCCGGCATGCGGTCTTCAATAGCAAACTGGTTCAGTCTCCATACCTCTTCCATCCCGATCCCTCGTCCAAGGCCTTGATATACCAGACTGCTATCTACGAAGCGATCACATAGTACGGTCAGACCGTTGGCTAAGGCTGGCTCTACCTTCTCGACGAGATGCTGCCTTCTGGCGGCTGCATACAACAGTGCCTCGGTCCGGGCATCCATCTCTGTATGGCTGGGATCCAGGATGAGTGATCGTATCTTCTCCGCAATCTCGATGCCTCCGGGCTCTCTGGTGATTAAATAAGGAATGGAATGGTTTTGAAAATAAGCTGCTAAACGGCCAACCATCGTTGTTTTTCCGGAGCCCTCACCTCCCTCAATCGTAATAAACATGGGTTTGCGGTTCATGACGTAACCTGCTTTCCTGAAGTATTTCGCACTAGGATGGTGCGCAGTGCCGGATCCGCCGCACCTTGGCATTTCGCTCCTAGATCTCTTAACCGGACAAGCCGCTTCGCCTGCTTCGGGGTAATACGCTCCCCCGTATACAGCAGCGGAATACCTGGCGGGTATGGGACGATCGTCTCTCCGGCAATCTCTCCAGCACACTGCTCCGGCGGCAGGGCTGTTAGTTCCTTCGGATCCAGTGTGCCCAGATGAAATGCCACCGGCTCACTAAAGCTTTGGGCTTCATAAATGTTCCACGTGGAAACATTGTGAGTCGCCGGGTGCCTAAGTTGAGGTGAGGAATCAGCCGAACTGAGCTGATCCGGCTCCTCATTGGAGTCTAGCCGTTGCAGCTCCTGCGGCGACTGCACCAGAGGTGAGGGCGCAGACGAGCTGAGCTGATCCGGCTCCTCATTGGAATCTGTCCGCTGCAGTTCCTGCGGCGACTGCACCGGAGATGAGGAGTCAGCCGGGCTGATCTGATCGGGCTCCTCATTGGAGTCTGCTGGCTGTTCGCCCAGGTCTTCCTCCACCATATGCTGCAGAGCCTGTAAGAGGTGCTTGGCATCCTCCTCCGTGGAGCCAAGCGTAAAGAGCAGAACGACGTGATGCTCGTCGCTCATCTCTGGCACACAGCCGCGCTCCTCTAGCGCGCGCTGAAGTGCAAAGCCGCTCAGGGCCCCCGTGCGGTCATACATGACCGCTTTGAAGGGGTCCTGATGCGTGTACGCCGCCGGCCGCGCTTGCGGCGGCTGCAGCAGCCCCAGGCGCGGCAGCTGTGCGAGGCCGCGCTTGAAGGTGTTCACGGCGGCGAGCCCCGCCGTGAAGGCACTTGGGCCCTGCGCATGGATCAGGCGCCGGGCCAGATCGAGCGAGCCCATTACCGGATAGGATGGGCTCGAGCTTTGCACCATAGCGAGGCGCTGGCGCAGCAGGGCGCGGTCCAACCGCGGTCCCTGCACGTGCAGCATGGCGCCCATCGTCATGGCGGCAAGCATTTTGTGCGTCGACTGCACAACGACATCTGCTCCGCATGACAAGGCGTGCCGAGGCAGATCAGGATGCTGGCCATAATGTGCGCCATGTGCTTCATCCACCAGCAAAGGGATCCCCGCCGCATGACAAAGCTCACTCCATGCCGTCAGATCCGTACCCATACCATAATAGTTGGGCATCGTCAGCAGCACACCCTTGGCCTTTGGGTAGGCAGACAGCGCAGCACTCCCTGCTGCCAACGACGGGGCAATAGCCAGACCGCTCCCTGCATCCACCTCCGGATCCAGAAAAACAGCCTGTGCTCCTGCGAGCATCAGTCCGTTCAGCACTGACTTGTGCACATTGCGCTGAACCAGAATCAAATCCCCAGGCTGCGCGCATACCGTCAGAATCATCGCCAGATTACCGGCCGTACTTCCCCCCACCAGAAAAAAACTCTCCTCCGCCCCAAAGCAATCCGCAGCCAGTCGTTGTGCTTCCAAAATAACACCGTCCGGCTGATGCAAATCATCGGTTCCCGTAATCTCTGTCACATCGACAGAAAAGACATCCATCAATAGATCAGCCCCGGGCACCCCCATATAGGCCTTTCCGTTCTTATGTCCCGGCACATGAAACGAGGCTCTTCCCTTCTCGCGGTAATTCTGCAAAGCCTCCCATAAGGGGGCACTCTCTTTATTTCGTAGTTGAGCATCCTTGTACTCTATCGACATCGTCTTAATCCTTCCAAGCCTGGTTTAACTACCTCTATTCTAACGTAAAATGCTTCTCACGCCTATGCCTCATGAAGACCGGATATTTACACTCAATAAAAAAAGGCCCCCTAAGGCCTCAATGTGTTACAGCAATTTGCTTCAAACGATGAATAAAGTACTGATACTTCGCATCCTCTGCGTTCGTATGCACGATTTCGGACTCACAATCTTCACAGACGAACTGAGAAACAATCGTGATTCCCTCCTGCTTGATCTGGCTGCATACGATGCACACTTGCCCCGCCATCTCTTCCATGAGCCAACCCACCTCCATTGATTTACTATTAGTATGACAGGTTTTCTAGTATTTTAAACCTTTTCATAGGTTGTGATTTCCATTTATGCCCTTTTCAACATATACTATGTGTAGTGCCTGGCGAAGGGTGTCTGTACCTACAAATCTTCACAAAATTTCATTGCCAGCCGATAAAACAAGTACATACTCTTTTCTATCGAAGCTACTAAAGGAGGGCCGTGAGCACGATGGCCGATCAATCTCATCAGAAAGCGACTTTTTATCAATACCGACTGCTCAAAAAAATCACACTCCCCCGCTGGATGTGGACTACCTACCTTCTCCTTCCCTGTGCTGCAGTCGCTTCCCAAATGGTCATCCTCTCCTGGGACAGCTTTATTTTCTTTCTCCTGGCAGGCATGCTCATTTTTTGGATACAATTTGTCATTGGCAGATCCGTTCTGCATTTGACCGGGTCCCTCTCCTCGCGTAAATGGCGGTTTAGCCTCCAAGCACCCTGGATCGGTTATATGCCTGAGCAGCATGTCAGCAGCTTCCGATTTATCAAGGTGCAATGGCATACGAGCTGGATCGGGTGCGTTCTTATCGCATTGATGGCATTCTGGTCTCCGCTTTCATTTACAATCTCAGCATACTTTTGGCATCTCTGGCTGGTAGGACCGCGCTATTATGCCTGGTACCGGTTAACGCGGCAGTATAAGGACGGCATGCTGAAGTTCGGACCGGATGATGTATCCTACTATTCTCAATAAACGATTAAAAAGACCTTTATCCATGTGGATAAAGGTCTATTTCTTACTTTCCAGCCCTTGCAGCTCTTTCTTAACAGGTGCCGGTATCGTAATTATCAATGAATCGTCGTGTACCGTGAGGTGGACGATATTTTTTCCTTTTTCAAAAATAATCGGTGATGTGCCTTCCTGATCTTCTTTCTCCTGCCAGCCCCATGATTTAATTTCTTCAAGATAAGGCTCGGGAAGACTTTCATCTTCCTTCAGGCCTGGCAAAACATATCTTACATAATCAAGCTCCCCCGTGCCCTTGGCCTGCTCTGTTCGATTGGCTTCTTTAGGCACCGGAAACGACTTCACATTCGCAGCTCCATCAAAAGATTCCCATGTAGGTTTGTCCGAAATACTACACCCAGACCCCATCAGCAAAATTGCTCCTGCGCAAATCCCCCCTGCAAGACGCATCCTGCTGTTCCGCATGAAATAACCTCCTTCCCAGCCGCATCCACATGTATTACCGGACTTCCCATGTTGATCTTGAATGTTGATTGGTGGATAGGCTGTAATCCTAGACCGTTTAACCTATACATTACATATATCTGAATGTACGGAAATGACGTATGACCTGTTTTATACTATTCCTATTATACTGATTTCCCATAAGATTCGGTAACAAAATCTTCATCTGTTTCTGCCAGCACGGATGAAACAGACAAAATAAAAACCACCGTCGATGTCATCGACGATGGTTCTTCGCTTGGCGGCGTCCTACTCTCCCGGGACCCTGCGGTCCAAGTACCATCGGCGCTGGAAGGCTTAACGTTCGTGTTCGGGATGGGTACGCGTGGAACCCTTCCGCCATCACCACCAAACATGATTTTTCGGAGCATAGCTCCTCAAAAATCGCTGCGAGAAAATATCAAACCTTGATATTCACCCTCAGTGTGCTCAGATGTTTGATCACCTGAAAACTAGATACGAAACGAATGTGCGTTGTTAGAGAATGATCTTGTAGGATAAGCCCTCGACCGATTAGTATTGGTCAGCTCCATGCATTGCTGCACTTCCACCTCCAACCTATCTACCTCGTGGTCTTCAAGGGG